>JAAYQI010000036.1 GCA_012519385.1 Candidatus Epulonipiscium sp. | reverse complement strand
TAGGGCTTTCTACCTGCTGATATCCATAACAACGAAAATTTTCACGGATTTTTTCTGTAATATCTGTTTTAATAGCACATTCCTCACACAGTACGTCCCGAACGCCTACTGGTGTATGCAATTTATTATCTCTCATAAGTTTCCTTTCCTCCCCAGTTTTATTACTCTACCTCTCTACCATAGTAAAGTATTAGTGGTTCTTATTATAAAACCATACTTTCCATTTGTCAAACACTTATTATGAAAAAAGCCGGCTATTTGGTTTTTCCAAAACAGCCGGTTTCTTATTTCTTTTATCCATTTTCTCTTTTTTCGTGAAGAAGTTTTTCCAGTTCATCAATAAAGGTATTGATATCTTTAAATTGACGATACACCGATGCAAAGCGCACATATGCCACTTCATCCAGTTCCTTGAGCCGATCCATTACCATAACGCCGATTCTTTTACTGTCAACTTCACGCTCTCCTGCACCAATCAATGTATTTTCTATATCATCCACCAAGGCCTCAATCTGTTCCAGCGTAACAGAACGCTTGTTGCAGGATTTCATAATGCCGCCCAGAAGCTTGCTTTTATCAAATATTTCTCTTGTGCCATCTTTTTTAATCACTGTTAAAGGAATGGTATCTATTCTTTCGTAGGTTGTAAATCGTTTCCCGCAACTTTCGCATAATCTTCTGCGCCTAATCACAGAATTGTCTTCCTGCGCACGAGAATCAATTACTTTTGTATCTGTAAAATTACAAAAAGGACATTTCAATGGCAATCCTCCTCAAATCTCTTCGTTTTTTTTACTCTGTTTTTTTAGTATAATGCACAAATTTCAAGAGGTCAACTGAAATTGTAAAAAATCCCCTCTTTAGCAATCGGGAACAACAAGAATGTCCTCTGTATCTACTTCAACCAGTATAATATCGTCTCCTATCTTTCTGATACACTTCCACGGAACACGATATTCTCTGCATTTTCCAAAAAAGCTCCACACCTTGCCTTCTTCTGGAATTAATAATGCCACAATCTTTCCGCTTCCTTTTTCAAATTCCAAATCGTTGACACAGCCTAAGCGACAACCGTCACAAATATTAATCACTTCTTTTTCTCTTAATTCGCTAAAACGCTCCACTTTGACACCCTCCCAAAATACTCTTATTTTCATTGTATGCACGCCTTCTTTCATTTCTTCCGTCTTGTGAAATTAGCGGAAAAAAGCGAAATTTCTGTATTGACGAATGAAACAAATTGCAATACAATATATATTGATTATAATCAAGTTTTAATCCATATATTGTGTTTTTTAAGAAGGCATACCCTATATAGACAAGAAAATCCCATTGGTAATAAAAATAGAAAAGAGGACAAGTATGATAACCACGATAACAAAGCGAGACGGCAGAGTTGTAAACTTTGATATACAAAAAATTGCAAATGCCATTGAAAAAGCATTTCAAGCTACCTATGGAAAAAAAGAAGCAAGTATTAGCCAAAATTTAGCAAAGGAAGTTGCTGATTCCTTAGAAAAAGAACGTAATTTTTCCCCAACGGTAGAACAAATTCAAGATACCGTTGAAAAAATATTGCTGGAGCACGGCCATATCCGTACTGCAAAGGCATACATCCTTTACCGTGCAGAGCGTACCCGTGTACGTAATATGAACGAAAGGCTTATGAAAACCTTTGAGGATATCACGTACAAGGATGTGCATGATAGTGATATTAAGCGAGAAAATGCAAATATCGATGGAAATACTGCTATGGGTGCCATGTTAAAATATGGCTCCGAGGGTGCAAAGCATTTTTATGAATCTTATGTACTACGCCCTAGCCACTCGGAAGCACACCAAAATGGTGACATTCATATCCATGACTTGGACTTTTATACCTTAACCACCACCTGTTGCCAGATTGACTTATTAAAACTTTTTAAAAATGGATTTTCTACAGGCCACGGTGTACTAAGAGAGCCAAATGATATCTCCAGTTATGCGGCCCTTGCCTGCATTGCCATTCAGTCTAACCAAAACGACCAGCACGGAGGGCAGTCCATTGTAAATTTTGATTATGGCCTTGCACCTGGTGTAAGAAAAACATACATAAAGCGTTACTATTCCAATTTAGCTTCTGCCATTGAAATTCTTTCAGAAGACGGTCAATGTCCTGATTTCACTGCTATACACGAGGAACTTTCTGCTCAAAATTTATTTCCAACTCTGGATAATCACATAGAATATACCCTTGCGGAAAAAGCTCTCTTGGAAAAAGAAGGCTTTGACCCAAAATTTATTGATAAAATTCAGACCTTTGCCGTAAAAAAATCCACCGAAGAAACAGATAAGGCTACCTATCAAGCAATGGAATCCCTGATTCACAACTTAAACACCATGCATTCCAGAGCAGGTGCTCAAACACCTTTTTCTTCTATCAATTATGGCATGGATACTTCTACAGAAGGCCGTATGGTGGTACGCAATATGCTTTTGGTAACAGAAGTCGGCTTGGGTAACGGAGAAACTCCTATTTTCCCTATTCAAATTTTCCGTGTAAAAGAAGGAATTAACTTTAATCCAGATGACCCCAATTATGATTTGTTCCGCCTAAGCTGTCGTGTTAGTGCAAAGAGATTGTTCCCTAATTTCTCCTTTCAGGATGCTACATTTAATATCAAATATTATAAAGGAACACCAGAAACAGAAATCGCTTATATGGGTTGCCGTACCCGTGTGTTAGGAAACGTGTATGACCCCACCAAGGAAGTTTCCCCTGGCAGAGGAAATTTAAGTTTTACTACTATTAATCTACCTCGTATTGCCCTGTTATCCAATAAAAATATTGATTGGTTCTTTTCAGAATTAGATAGAAAGATTGATTTAGTGGTAGAACAGCTTTTGGAGCGTTTTGAAATTCAAGCAAAAAAGAAAGTTTCCAACTTCCCCTTTTTAATGGGAGAAGGTGTTTGGATTGATAGCGAAAATTTAAACAGAAATGATGAATTGTGGGATGTATTAAAGCACGGCACACTTTCTGTAGGGTTTATCGGCTTGGCAGAAACTTTAAAGGCATTATTAGGTGTCCATCATGGAGAAAGTGAAACTGCACAAAACCTCGGCATTGATATCATCACCCATATGCGGGAAAGACTGGATGCCATCTCCCAAAAAATGCGGTTAAACTTTACCCTCCTTGCAACACCAGCAGAAGGATTATCAGGCCGTTTTATTCGTCTGGATAAAGAAAAATTTGGCATCATTGAGGGAATTACAGATAAAGAATATTATACCAATAGCTTCCATATTCCTGTATATTTCCCTATCAGTGCCTTCAAAAAAATTCAATTAGAAGCTCCTTACCATGCCTTAACCAACGCAGGGCATATCACTTATGTGGAGTTGGATGGCTCTCCCGCAGGAAATGTCGATGCCTTTGAAAAAATCATTCGGTATATGAAGGAGCAAAATATTGGCTATGGCTCAATAAACCACCCTGTAGACCGTGACCCACTCTGCGGATATAACGGCATTATCAATGATGTCTGCCCAAAATGCGGAAGAACCGAAGGCGATATTCCATTCCAAAGAATCCGTCGCATTACAGGATATCTAGTAGGCACATTAGACCGCTTTAATAACGCAAAGCGTGCCGAAGTAAGAGATAGAGTGAAACATTCTATTTCATCTTTTGAGGAAGGGACTTGTTCTAAATGAAAATACGCCTTAGCGGAATTATACCCGAATCTATTGTGGACGGACTAGGCATCCGCATGACAATTTTTACACAAGGCTGCCATCACCACTGCCCTCATTGCCATAACCCCCAAACCCATGACCCCATGGGCGGGTATGAAATAGATACGGATATCATTTTAAACCAACTAAAAGAAAATCCCTTATTAGATGGTATTACCTTATCTGGCGGTGAACCTTTTTTGCAACCTAGTGCGTGTACGGCATTGGCAGTAGGCACTCATGCTATGGGGCTTTCTGTATGGACTTATACAGGATATACCTGGGAAGAACTGTTAGAGCAAGAAGATGTTGATATACAAAAACTCCTTGCCGCTACCGATGTTTTAGTAGATGGCCGTTTTCAGAAAGAGCAAAGCTCTTATATCCTTCGTTTTAAAGGAAGTGCAAATCAAAGAATTATTGATGTGAAAAAAAGCCTCTCTACAGGTATTCTCACAGAATATTTGTTGGATAACTAAACTTTTTCTCATTAAAATACTATAAAAAGGTTGCAAGATTTTATATTTCAAAAATCTCGCAACCTTTTTATTTTGATGGATTTCTTTCCGCTAAAGGCAGAGAAAAAATAAATTCTGTAGCCTTATCGGGTTCACTTTTTACTGCAATATGCTCTCCATGTGCCAATAAAAATTCTTTCACAATGGATAACCCCAAACCACTTCCGTTTTTATCTTCCCCACGGGAAGCATCCGCCTTATAAAAACGGTCAAAAATACACTTCTGCTCCTCTTTACTGATTCCTTTTCCAAAATCTCTGATAATCACCATAATTTTATGAAAATCAAACGGAACCGTTTCTATTTCAATTTCTCCTTTTTGGTACGAAAACTTTATGGCATTATCAATCAAATTATACAATACTCTTGCAATTTTATCCCTATCTGCCAATACATACGTCTCTTTTTGGGCATAAATCACACGAAGTACAATCTCCTTTTCCAAAAAACGTGCTTCCATTCGCTCCAATGTCTCTCGTATTAGCGCATTGATATCAAAATCACTTTTATTTAACGTCATTTTACTAGTTTGTGCCATACTTAAATCCACAATGTCATTGGTCAGCTTTGTCAGCCTTTGGGTTTCTTCCAAAATAATATTTAAATAACGGCTCTGCTTTTCTTCGGGAATGGTACCATCCAGTATTGCACTTAAAAAACCCTGTATAGAGGTTAACGGTGAGCGTAAATCATGGGATACATTAGCAATAAAATCCCGACGATTTTTTTCATATTGATGTAAATTTTCCGCCATATGGTTAAAACTTTCCGCCAACTGCCCTACTTCATCATCGGTGCAGATTTCCACTCTCTGTTCAAAATCCCCTTTTGCAATTACCTTTGCCGCCTCATTCATTTGCAGTAGCGGTTGGGTAATTTTTTTAGAAAAAATGTATACCAAAATTGTTCCCATTACCATAACCGCCAAAAGGCAAATGAACCCCGCAAAGTACATACTATGCAAGGACCGTTCAATCTCAGGCATAGAGGTACACATAAATATCCCTGCCATTTGCCCTACCTGCAAAGGATACCCCACCGTTAATACAGGTTCTTCAAAAAGCCCGTTAATCTTTCCCTCCAGTGTCACAATATTACCGTTTAAAATGCCCTCTATTGCCTTTTGATTGGTTACTGCCTGCCCAATCCACTTTTCGGGAATCCCTGGTGAGCCTAGTATTAAAACTCCATCAGAATTAATAAAAAATACGCCTGCACTCATGTATTCCTCCAGCATTTGAAGTTCATGTGCCAAGCTTTGAAAATCCCCTGTAAAATATGCCTTGGTATATTCTTCTGAAACCTTCCTGCCTTGGTTGATTAAGTCTTGTTTCATTTCGTTCATATAGTATTTTGTATATACTGCAGATAGGGCAGCACCCAATATTACAAAACTAACAAAAAATGTGCCAAGATAAAGCATTAATTGCTTTTTAAATATAGACTTATTGTTCATTTTTTCCTCCCAAAGAAAAATATGTCTTAACAAACCCCTTTCCTTAATGCTATAATGAAATCAGTTGAATTTTTATAACGTAAAGAAAGGAGTGTAGGGATACCGCTTTTAGGTATTTCCGTACCAATATGAATCGTAATAAAAAAGGAAAACTTACGGATATTGTTTTGTTTTTATTTGCAGCATATATGGCCTTTACTGTGGATTGGAGTAATGTCCTTCCCCATCAAAGGGTATTGCTTATGACTTTTGCAATGTGCATTATACTAAAGATTAGCAACACCCTAAAACAAAAAGAAAAAATGATTGCCAAGCAGCAAAATCAGGAGCTCATCGGTAACAGTGATGATTCAGGTAGTAATGCTGTTTCAGAGAATTCTATTATTTCTGAAGATGCTGCTACTTCAGAGGACTCTGTTATTTCTGAAGATGTTGTTATTGAGGATAGCAATGATAGCAAAGCGGATACCAATAACGTTAATCCATCCTAAATGTATAAGGAAGAGTGTCGGTTTTATCGACACTCTTTTATTTTAATGATTGGTTTCAAACTTATACCCAATGCCCCAAACCGTTTTTAGGCTCCAGTTTTCTTCCTCATTTAGTTTTTCTCTTATCCGTTTCATATGCACATCTACAGTTCTGGTATCACCTACGTATTCATATCCCCAGATTCTGTCCAAAAGCTGTTCTCTGGTAAATACTTGATTGGGGTGCTTAGCAAGATAATAAAGCAATTCCAACTCCTTAGGAGGAAAATCTACCCTTTTTCCATGATAGATAACGGTATAATTATCTATATTAATTTCTAAATTTTCATACCGCAAGCTATTTTCTATACTCTTGGATTTCTCGCCAACTCTGCGAAGAATTGCCTTGATTCTAGCAATCAGTTCTTTGGGGTCAAAAGGTTTCACCAAATAGTCATCTGCTCCCAGCTCTAATCCCAAAACTTTATCAAAGGTATCTCCCTTGGCTGTCAACATCATAATAGGCACTGTGCTATTTTTTCTGATTTCTGTGCAAACATGGTATCCATCTATCCCAGGAAGCATCAAATCCAATATTATCAAATCTGGCTGGTAGGAAGGAACCTTTTCTACAGCATCTATTCCGTTATATAGCTCTAATGTGTCATAGCCCTCTTTGGTTAAATATAGGGATATCAATTCTGCAATATGCTTGTCATCATCTACAATCATTATTCTCTTTCGTTCATTCATCCCAATTCCCCTCTTTTATTTCAGCTCAACTACAGTAACGCCCATCTCCCCTTCTCCATAAACACCGGGGCGGTAACTTTTTACATGAGAATTTGTTTTTAAATAAATCTGAACAGCATTGCGTAAGGCACCTGTACCCTTTCCATGGATAATCATAACCTGTTTTAGTCCCGATAAATAGGCATCATCCAAGTATTTATCAATATTTCCCAGTGCTTCTTCCACCATTTGTCCTCGGCAATCAATTTCTGCAGAAATATATTGGCTTTTGCCTGCCCTTGCCTTAGAGGAAAAGTTATTAGAAGCATTGCGTTTTTGTTCCTGCTTTTTGGGGGTATCATCCAGCATCAGCTCCGCCAATGGTATCTTAACTTTCATACTGCCCATCTGTACCATTACCTCTTTATTTTTATCTGGGGCAGTTAGTGCTGTACCGTTTTGGTCAAAAGAAATAACATATACTGCATCCCCTGGTTGTAAATTCTCTGGTGGCTTGTGGATATTTTTCTTTTTGGGCGAATGTAAAAATTCCGCCTGCATATCGGAAAGCTTTTCCTTTAGCTTTGCACGGTTTTCGTTTAGCTTTTGAGTGCTCGCCTTCATTTTTGCATCTTTATTCATTTCCTTAATGATACGGTCTGCATCCTCTTTTGCCTTCTGATAAATCATTCTAGCTTCTTCTCTTGCTTTTTCTAAAATTTTCTCTCGCTGCTCTCTTGTTTTATTCTTTTGCAGCTCCACTTCTTGTTTCAAACTTTCTGCTTCTTTACGATACTGCTCTGCACGCTCCTGCTCAAATACAACCGAACGCTTACTAATCTCCAAATCTGTAATCACATCTTCCAACCGCGCTTCATCACGGCTAAGCATAGCTCTTGCCGCTTCAATAATATCATCCCGAAGGCCTAAACGCTTGGAAATGGCAAAGGCATTACTTTTACCAGGAATACCAATCAATAATTTATAAGTAGGCCTTAATGTTTCTACATTAAATTCACAACTGGCATTTTCCACCCCTTGGGTAGAGATTGCATAAACTTTTAATTCACTATAATGAGTGGTTACCGCAGTACGTATTTTTCTTTGATGTAAGGTATCAATAATGGCCATTGCCAATGCGGCACCCTCTGTAGGGTCGGTACCTGCCCCTAATTCATCAAATAATACCAAGGAAGATGGGGTAACTTCCTCTAAAATGCGGACAATATGACTCATATGAGAAGAAAATGTACTTAAACTTTGCTCAATACTTTGCTCATCCCCAATATCTGCAAATACTTGGTCAAATACTGCTAATTGAGAATGCTCAAAAGCAGGGATATGAAGCCCCGCCTGCCCCATCAATGTCAAAAGCCCCAGTGTTTTGAGGGCAACGGTTTTTCCTCCTGTATTCGGCCCTGTAATCAAAAGTGTGGTAAACTCTTTTCCTAAATAGATATGAATGGGTACAACTTCTTTTGGATTTAATAAAGGATGTCTGGCTTTTTCAATATTAACATAGCCTTTTTGGTTAAATAAAGGCTGTGTTGCATTCATGGCCAAAGAAAGATTTGCCTTGGCAAATATAAAATCCAGTTTGGTCAGTACCTGTAAGTTTTCCTCTAATAGATAACAGTCTTCTGTAACAAGGGCAGAAAGCTCCTCCAGTACCTTTTCTATCTCCCGTTTTTCTTGTGCCTGTAATTCCTTAATTTTATTGTTAAGCTGCACTACACTCATAGGCTCCATAAATAATGTAGAGCCTGTATTGGACTGATCGTGTATCATCCCAGGGAAGCTACTGCGGTACTCACTTTTTACGGGAACACAGTATCTGTCATTTCGGATGGTAACCACTGCATCTTGCAACATATTTTTGTAAGCAGGAGAAAAAATAATCGTATTTAACTGCTCCTTGATTTTATCATTGGAAATTTTGATTTCACGGCGCACAGCTCGCAACTGACTACTGGCATCATCCGCCATTTCATACTCAGAAAGAATGCAACGGGAAATTTCATTCTCCAGTTTTGTATTTAATGTAATGGTATCAAATAGCTCATCTAATCGTTCATAATACTCTGCCTTATTTTCATTTTTTGCATAGTTCTTGGCTTTGCGGCACACATATAAAAATTCACCTATGCCAAGCAATTCGCCCATAGACAGCACTCCACCCATGCTTGCCCGCTTTAACTGAGGACGAATTTCTCGAAAGCCGCCCAGTGAAATATTCCCCTTTCGCAAGCACATAGATACTGCCTCTGTAGTTTCTTGTTGCCACTCAATTATTTCTTCCATAGCAGCAGATGGTTTTAATTCCATGGCTAATTCTTTTCCCATGGGAGAAACGGCAAAATCCGCTAGTTGTTTTGTGATTTTATAAAATTCCAGTGTTCTCAATGCTTTTTCATTCATATTTTTTACCTCATCTATTGTTCCATATTACAATCAAATTCTTTTGTACTATAAAATGCTCCATATCCAAATTACGAATCCAAAAACGGAAAATCTTCAAACTATAGCATATACCTTATCCTTATTTTAAGCTATTTACCGCTTTTATGTATACTATAGTATATCACTGTTTTACAAAATAATAAATAAAGGAACGGCTCTTTTTTGCTTCCTAGTCGCCTTTGCGACTTATTTACCGCAATACAAAAACTCCCCGAACCGTACCGCCAATGGTTTAGGGAGCTTATCCTATTTATTATTGTTCTTTAATGATACCGTTTTGGTATGCGTATAATAATTTTTCCAATTCTCTGATATTTTCTTGTATTCCTTTTCCAATATCGGTATCTCTTACTCGAATTCTATCTTGAGAATATTGTAGCGCTACCGTAGAGGACAAAATATCCTTTTCCTCCGCAATGGCTACTTCTGTAGATTCAAAAGGCTCATGGGAAACAAGCACCAAGCCGTGGGAGTTATAAATCAAGGTATATCCCGCAATGCCTGTTACCTTCTGATATGCCTTAGCAAAACCTCCGTCAATTACAAATAGCCTTCCATTGGCTTTGATGGGGCTTTCCCCTTTTGAAACCTTTACAGGTACATGACCATTAATAATATGAGAGTTTTCAGGGTCCAAACCAAAATCTGCCAAAACCGTTTTGCAAACAGATTCCTCATTACGCAAGGTATAGTAAGGATTACTTACTTCCTTGTGGGTGGTTTTGTCATCAATGAAATATCTTTCAAATGTAGTCATTTTTTTCTTTCCAAACAAAGGAGAATCTTCTCCGCACCATAAATACCAAATGATATCCATACATTCCCGTTTGCCTTGGGTATGTGCTTTGTTAAAATATCCTTCCCTTGCTGCCATTTCCACTGCATCCAGATATGCTTTTCCAGAATATTTTTCTCCACGGAAGGTTACTGTTTTTAACGTTCCATCCTCATTCATAGGGATTCCTCCATGGAATAGCAGGTTAGAATTAAATATGGTATACATACTTCCCTTGCTATACAGCACTCGCACGTGTTCTTGCAGTTTTTCGCTGTTTACAAAAGAAGATTTGATTTTATCCATAACTTCCTGTTCTTCCTCAGTCAACGCATAAGGGTTTTTAGGGTCAACTGTGGGGAAATTCATATCATTCATTTCATATGATTTTCCTTCTATGGTAATAGTACCTTTTTCAAAATCAATTTTATCCAATAATAAACGGTTTTCCATTTTAAACTCAGGATGTCTTTTGATAATTTGTGCTTCCATTTTAAACTGCATAATTGAGATTGCCTTATGCATCTTTGCAATCAAATGAAAGTCCTTATCAGAAAGCACATCATCGGTGCTTTTTGGTGCAAAATGCGTACATGGGTCATCTGCATACTTTTCCATAGCAAAGGTAGCCAAAGGAATCAGATTAATACCATAATCCTCCTCAATGGTATCCAAATTGGCATATCTTGCTTGAATACGAAGTACATTGCAAATCAATGCCTGGCATCCTGCAGCAGCTCCCATCCAAGAAATATCATGGTTTCCCCATTGAATATCCACAGAATGATAATCTGCTATAATATCCATAATTTTAGCCGCATTAGGGCCTCTGTCATAGATATCTCCTATAATATGTAGCTGGTCAATCGCCAAACGCTGAATCAAATGTGCCAAAGCAATAATAAAGCGGTCTGCTTGGTATAAGTCAATAATGGTATCAATGATTTCATTATAATACATATGTTTATCACTGCTAACACTATCCTCGTGGAGTAGTTCCTCAATGATATAGGCAAATTCCTTAGGCAATGCCTTCCTTACTTTGGAGCGAGTGTATTTGGAAGAAACTACCTTGCAAATCAGCACCAAGCGATGCAATGTAATTTTGTACCAGTCATTCAAATCTTCTTCTGTATCAGCAATCTGCTCTAGCTTTTGCTCTGGATAATAAATCAAAGTAGCTAATGATTTTTTTTCACTTTCTCTCAAGCTGGTGCCAAAAATTGCACTAATATGGTTTTTAATAACACCTGAGGCATTTCTTAACACATGGCTAAAGGATTCTGCCTCACCGTGAATATCCGAAACAAAGTGTTCCGTACCTTTTGGCAGGTTTAAAATAGCTTTTAGGTTAATGATTTCTGAACTGGCACTGTTAATATTGGTATATTTTTTTGCAAGTAAGTTTAAATATTTCAGTTCCTCTTTTGAAAACTTTTTTGTACTGCAATACATGAATCATCTCTCCTATTTTCTCGAACAAGTTGGCAACGTATTTTATTATACCAAACTCTCTTTTTAATTGATAGTAGATTTGTTATATTTTCTTGACTAAACTAATTGCCATTTTAATCACTTTGTCCAAAAAAACTGCACCCTTTTATATAGCATAATATCCATATCAACTATGCTAATATAAAAGGCGAAAAATCAGTAACTATACAGTAAACTCCAAATTCGTTTTCTGCTATGTAATTGCCCACATTTTCTCCGATTTTAGAGGGTGCTATTTATTTTTTCAATAACAATATTTCCTCTGCGGATAGAAACCAAAGAATATGCTTCTTGGCTAGAATTAAACCGCCAGAAGCTACCAGGCCCTGCCCCTGTCAAATAACATAGCATGGCACTCATCACACCATTATGCGTAACCAATAAAATGGAGCTGTTTTCATCTTCCTCGCTGATAAGTTGCTGTAGGCGGTTGGTTACCCTTTCATAAAACTCGGAAAACGCTTCCCCTTCGGGAATGGCAAACCCCTGCCAATCCTTAGCCCATTGCCGATATTGCTCAGGATAATTTTCTTTAATATGACAAAAATCCTTGCCTTCCCACGCACCAAAATGCAACTCTCTAAAATCGTCCTCTTTGAATATAGGAATATTTTTTCCTTCATTTATTTTTTCAGCTGTGGAAGAAGCACGCAGTAAGCTACTACAAATAATTTTATCCAAAGGAACTGTCTTAAAAAACTCCTTCAGCTTTTCCGCCTGTCTTTCTCCATTTTCATTAAGAGGGCAATCTGTCCAGCCATAATATAATTTATCCACATTCATCTGTGTTTCCCCGTGCCTTACCAAATATAATTTCATGTCCATATCCCCCACCTTTCTAAAAAAATCATGCTCATTAAAAAAATAATTTCTCCCACTTCGCACCCTGCTCCCAGAGTATCTCCTGTCATACCACCTATTTTTTTGTTGCAATAAAACCGCACCAATAATCCACTTACAAAAGCAGTAAATAATGCGATAGCTCCAGCAATTCCTAACCACAAACACAGCATCACTGTGCCGCTACCCATGGCAATCATCATCGGTAGCGTATACTTATCTTTCAAATAGATGCTACCCAATCCGCTTTTTTCTCTGGCGTAAGCACTATGCATTAATATGGGTGTAATGGTTTTTCCTGCAACAGGCATAAAAATAATGGCATCATACACAATATTTCCACGAAATCCCGCAATCAGTAACACCTTCCACAAAATATCAAATACAACTGCGATAGCTCCATTTGTTCCCACTCTGCTGTCACGCATAATTTCCAACATGGTCTCTTTTTTTCTAGCAGAAAAAAGCCCATCACAAGTGTCCACCAAGCCATCCAAATGAAATGCTCCTGTAATACATATTTGAAAAAAAACTGCCGCCGCCGCTCCCATAAGAGGATATCCTGTACGGGTAAACAAAAAATAAACTCCACCGCAAAGTAGTCCCACCAAAAGTCCAATCAAAGGATAAAACATCACTCCCTTAGAAAATTCCTCATCAGAAAGCACTTCTTCTCCTCGATACGGCACAGGAATTCGTGTCAAAAACCGAAGTGTCAGCAGAAATAGCTTCATACCTGACCTCCTTTTATTTTCATAGGAATCCCAGAAACCATAAAATATACTTCTTCTGCCTCATTCGCCAGATATTGATTTACCTTTCCCGCAATATCACAAAAATGGCGGCTCAAAGGGTTTTCGGGGACAATTCCCAAGCCAACTTCGTTGGTAACTACTATCATATGTGCCGATGTTTTCTGTAATGCCTTAGTAAGTCTTTTTGCTTCTTCTAATATTTTTTTCTCCAAGTACTGAAAATCCATGTTTTCAGGAGTATCTGCACCACTGAAAGAAAACATCAAATTGGTAATCCAAATAGTAATACAGTCCAATAAAAAACCATCATACTGTTCTGCCTTTTCCTCTATCACGTGGGGTAAATCCAGATAGCCCTCATAGGTATCCCAATGGCTCGGTCTGCGGATT
>JAAYQI010000035.1 GCA_012519385.1 Candidatus Epulonipiscium sp. | reverse complement strand
TTTACCAAGCAGTTCGCCTAGATGGTTCCTACAAGAACCAAGTACTCCTTTCCTTTTTTCCTTCCCTTTCTCTCTCTTTCCTACATCACATACACACACGAATGTTTACCAAGCATTTGGCTTAGATAGTTTCTACAAGAACCAAGTACTCCTTTCCCTTTTTTCCTCTTTGCTCTCTCTTTCCTACATCACACACATACACACACGAAGTTTCCTAGCATTTCACTTAGATGGTTCTGCAAGAACCAAGTACTCCTTTCCCTTTTTTCCTCTTTGCTAAAATAAATAAAAAAGCCCTTCATCTCCTATAGTAAACTATAAGAGATGAAAGGCTATGACCCTCCACGGTACCACTCTAATTTATCCCTTGCGGGATACACTTCTACAGATACTTGCCCTACAAGAAAAAATACTTCTTTTGGCATAATATCCTGTCTTTTTAACGGCAGACACCCGTTACCACCTACACATTGACATTCAGTGGACCGCTCTGAGGCGAGTTCTGTTTTTGTCCCATTACTGTCTCACACCAACCGACAGCTCTCTGAAATGTTTGAAAAACGTACTATTCCTCTTCCTTGCGTTTGTTCCTATTTTGTTTTGTTTCGTTTCCTTGCTGTAGAATTTAGCATAATCTCTCACCTGTGTCAACTGCGAATTATTTTAGAAATTCGCCTATTGTCATACAAGAAAACTTCTATTTTTTCCACTCTTTTCGGTTTACCAATTTTAAATATTTGCCCACACAGCAGCACATCACCGCTACATTACAGGTATAAACATCCCAATTCGGCGCTTTATATTCCGCCACAACTGCGGATAATAAATGATTCAGCAATTCACAGCTTTTTTCCGCCTCTCCTGCCTCAAAAACAGAAAGAAATGCATCAAAGTCACCTTCAAATACCCATATATCTACATCGGGGTCAATACCCCCTTTACTAGCCTGCTGGTAGGTGGCTTGGTTCCATTGTTTCCAAGAAAAGGGCAACACCTGTACTTGGCGTAACGCCTCCTCACTACCAGAAAGAATCAGCACTGCTTTTTTCTCTACGGCCAATACTTCATGAAGCTCTTTTATCATAACATCACCTTTTTCTATCATATTGCACAGATTATCGTAGGATATCTTCCTTGTTTTAATAAAAAAACATGGGAATGTTTCACATTTTTATTTTGTATTTATTTTAATACAATCCTTTCTGCTGGATTTGCCTAAATATTGTACTTAATTTTATACATTATTACTCGTAAGACATTGTTGATATATAATTTTATAAACAAGGATATAGATAATTTTTGTTGGTTTTAAGGCAACTAAAAAAGTGCCGACCAAAGTCGGCACCTCACTTAATACCCTATTAATACTCTGGTTCAATCAAACCAAAGGAACCATCTTTTCTTTTATAAACTACATTTACATCATCGGTACTGCCATTTCGGAATACGAAAAAGCTATGTCCCAATAATTCCATTTCCATTACGGCTTCTTCCGCATCCATAGGCTTCAGCTCAAAATGTTTGATTTTTTCTATCTTATAAAGTTCTTCATCGGAGGGTTCCTCCTGAACCATAACAGAATCATACTCTGTTTGATACATCTCGGGTTTTTGGCGTATTCTGCTACGCAGTCTTTTTTTATACCGAATAATCTGATTCTCCAAGATATCTAAGGAAGCATCTACCGCTGCCATCATATCAGCATCACTAACCTCTGCACGAATAATGCGTTTATTGATGGGGATAGTAACCTCTACCTTTGTTCCTAACTTTTCATTATTCAGGAGCACGGTTGCTACAGTTTCACTGGGAAATAATTTTTCGATACGGGCAAATTTCTTTTCTAATTTTTCCCGAGTTCTGTCGCCAATTTCCATATTTTTGCCTTTGATGTTATACCGCATAAAGAACAACTCCCTTCTGAATCAGGTTCTGAAAATAAGCTTCTATTTTCATAATACCTTGAACCCTTGTTGCTTATCATATGTTTTATTGGTGTACTAGTATAATTCTACACCAAAACCAAAACTCCTTCTTTTTTTTATTATTTTTAAAAAACTTATTTTTTGATTTTTAAGCACACTTTTTTCCACAGATTTTTCTGGTATTTTCTACACCTTTGCTGTGGATAATGTGCATAACCCTGTGCATAACCCGAAAAAACAGTATTTTTTGTGTGGACAACTATTTATAGTTATCCTGTTTTTCCCGTGGATAACAACAGCAGGCTGTGGATATCACCCACAGATTCTATAAAAGAAAGGGCAGCAAGATGCTCCCCTTTCTTAACTACAACTATGTAGAAATTATTTCATATGTTTTTTAATAACTGCTGCAAGGCGTTTTACACCTTCAATAATTTTATCATCTGGCATACAAGAATAATTTACACGGAAAGTATTTTCATGACCCCCATTAGGGAAGAAAGAACCTCCTGGAACATATGCCACATTGTTTTCAATACATTCAATAGCAAGCTCTCTTGCATTCATGTACTCAGGCAATACAACCCATGTAAATAATCCGCCTTGAGGATGAGTATAAGTAACTCCCTCTGGGAATTCTGCCTTCATAGTCTCAAGCATTACATCACGTCTATGTCCATATACTTTTTTGATTTTTTCAACGTGCTCATCCAAACTATACAGCTCCATAAACTTATTAATTTCTAACTGAGAAACGGTGGAAGGCTGTAAGTCAGCACTTTGTTTCATACAAACATACTTGGAAAGAATTTCAGGGGCAGCACATACCCAGCCGATTCTATAACCAGGTGCAAGAATTTTGGAGAAAGAACCTAAGAAAACAACAAGGCCCTTTGTATCCATGGATTTTAAGGAAGGCATAGATTCGCCATCAAATCTTAACTCTCCATAAGGATTATCTTCAATTACAGGAATCTCATATTTATTGATGATATCCATAAATTTCTGACGTCTTTCCAGAGTCCATGTTCTTCCGGAAGGATTTTGGAAATCAGGAATTACATAAATCATTTTTACTCTATCATTGGCAGCAATCACTTTTTCCAATTCTTCCATAATCATGCCATTGCCATCGGTAGGAATCTCGATAAATTTAGGAGAGCAAGCCTTGAATGCATTAATTGCACCAAGGTAAGAAGGACTTTCCAGTAATACGATATCATCTTCATCTAAAAAGACACGACCAGAAAAGTCTAAGCCTTGCTGAGAACCACTGGTAACTAAAACATCATCCACTGTAGCAGAAATACCATTTTTTGCTTTCATTCTTTCCACGATTTTTTCTCGTAAAGAAACGAAACCTTCTGTTGTGGAATACTGCATTGCAACCCGAGGAGATTCTTCCATAACTGCCTGTGCAGCCTTTTGCATACCTTCTACAGGAAAAAGCTCTGGTGCAGGCAAACCGCCAGCAAAAGAAATAACTTCTGGCTGTTGTGTCAGCTTTAATAATTCTCTAATTTCAGACCCCTTGATTCCATCCATCCTTCTAGCAAATCTTACACTCATTTTTCTTCCTCCTTTATAATCCCAATATTCTCTTGCATATCGCCCTGATTGGCAATCTTGAAGTTAATTTATAAAATATTCTACTTCAAAACATGCTTGATATTATTATTTAACCACAAATAATACCCAAAGTCAAACCGTTTTGATTATTTAATTGTAGCATTTTTGTGCTTTTATAGTGGTACATGAGATAAAAACTATATAATTTCACTATGAAAAGCAAACATTAGACACTTTTTTTACAACTTGTATGACAAATATGTATGGATTTACATACACATTCTCGAAAATTTCTATATTTTATACGGATACAACAATTTCAAGCTCTTTCCTTTCGATTCTGTCTATTTATTTCTTTTTTCCAGGTATTTTTGTTTTCCATAATATAGAAGGATTTTTCTTGAAATTTCTCCCCTTCCAAAGTTCCTTTTTTTCCACGAACTTTCATAAAATTACAATTTATGCACAAAAAAATACTGTTTAATATATAAAATTATTTGTTTATCTGATATTGCATTTCAAAAAGAAAGTAGTATAATAATATGGGTTTAGTAAAAATAATTCATTTGTTTAGTATTTCTAAAAGGAGCTACTATGGATATCGGTCATAAAATCAAGCAATTACGTATTCAAAAAGGATTAACCTTAGAAGAATTAGCATCCCGTTGCGAGCTGACAAAAGGATTTTTATCCCAGATGGAAAGGAATTTAACCTCTCCCTCTATTGCCACACTTAACGATATTGTAGAGGCCTTGGGCAGTACCTTGTCAGACTTTTTTAAAGAGGAAACAGAAGAAAAAATTGTATTTCAAAAAAAGGACTTTTTCGTAGATCAGCGTGAGCATTATACCGTAAACTGGATTGTTCCCAACACCCAAAAAAATGCTATGGAGCCAATTCTTCTAGAACTGCCAGGCGGCGGCACCTCCTTTGAGGTGAACCCTCACAGCGGCGAGGAATTTGGCTTTGTAATAGAAGGAAACATTACTTTGATGTACGGAGATAAGCCATATCAAGTACACAAAGGGGAACCCTTTTACTTGAGCGGAAAGCATCTTCATTACTTAAAAAATGAAAGAAAGACATTGGCAAAAGTATTATGGATTTCCACACCGCCATTATTTTAGGAGGAAGCTATGCGTAAGTTGATTCAGTTTAAAAATATTGTAAAAGAATTTGACGGTCAGTTGGTTTTGCGGGGTATCAATTTGGATATCTACGAAAACGAATTTGTAACACTCCTTGGCCCCAGCGGCTGCGGCAAAACAACTCTCCTACGTATTTTGGGAGGGTTTTTAACACAAACAGAAGGGCAGGTTCTCTTTGATAATGAGGAAATTACCAATGTCCCGCCTTATAAACGGGAAATTAATACGGTATTTCAAAAATATGCCTTATTTCCCCACTTAAATGTATATGATAACATTGCTTTTGGCTTAAAAATAAAAAAAGAACCTAAAGATATCATTGAGCAAAAGGTAAAGCGTATGCTAAAGCTAGTAGGCTTGGAAGAATACGAAAAACGCAGTGTTACCGCCATGAGTGGAGGACAACAGCAGCGTGTTGCCATTGCACGTGCCTTAGTGAACGAGCCTATGGTACTATTATTGGACGAGCCTTTGGGCGCTTTGGACCTAAAGCTGCGAAAAGAAATGCAGCAGGAATTGAAAAAAATTCAACAGGAAGTGGGCATCACCTTTATTTACGTTACCCACGACCAAGAAGAAGCCTTAACCATGTCTGATAAAATCGTTGTAATGAAAGATGGGGAAATTCAGCAAGTAGGTTCTCCTACGGATATTTATAACGAGCCAGTGAATGAATATGTGGCTCGCTTTATCGGAGAAAGCAACATTATTGAAGGAGTTATGCTTCGGGATTACGAAGTAATGTTTGAAGATAAAAAATTTGAATGTGTAGATTACGGCTTTGCAGAAAATGAACCTGTTGATATTGTAATACGCCCTGAAGATTTGGATATTGTAAAAAAACATGAGGGAAAATTAAAGGGAGTTGTAAAATCCGTATTATTCAAAGGGGTTCATTACCAAACCATTGTAGAAACAAAAGCAGGTACCAGCATCACTGT
>JAAYQI010000034.1 GCA_012519385.1 Candidatus Epulonipiscium sp. | reverse complement strand
TTGCAACCACCGCAGCCATTCGCCACGGAAGTAGCGGCGGGGCATTGTTTAATCAAAATGGGCAGCTCATTGGTATGACATCTTCCTTCGGCGGTGAAAGTTATTACTCCATTCCCGCAAGGTTTATCGAAGAACTCCCTAGAAACTTAAATATTCCTTTAAAAGAAATCAGCAGTATTACCCCTACTCTTCGTGCTCCAAAAAATATTTCTGTTTCTGTGGAGCAGAGAGAAGCCCATGTTTCATGGGAACCTATTTACGGCATAGATTATTTTCATTTATATATCAGTTCTGAATTAAACGGAGAATATACCAAAATCAAAAATCCTAAAAATCAGTCCGACCAATGGTTTTGGGGTTATCCTTACTGCTTTGGTATGGCAGTGAATCATCCAAAGGAATGTTATTTAAAAATTGTTGCTGTGCAAAACGGCGTATCCTCTGCCCCCAGCGAAATTATTAAAGTAGTAATAGAATAATATCCACCTAAAAACAGGTATCCATTTGGCTTTTACCGCCAATGAATACCTGTCTTTTTATATTACTGCATCATACCTTTTCCGCCATATAACGCAGGAGTTCTTCTGTTGTTTTCCATCCAATACAACCATCTGTAATGGATTTTCCGTAAACATGTTCTCCAACCTTTTGATTTCCGTCTTCAATATAACTTTCAATCATAACGCCTTTTACCAATTTATGAATATCTTTGTTGATGGCACGGTTATGAAGTATTTCCGATACAATTCTAGGTTGCTCCGCATAATTTTTTCCAGAATTTGCATGGTTCGTATCAATCACAACCATAGGGTTGATAATATTCTGCTTTCCATACATCTCCATCAAAAGCATCAAGTCCTCATAGTGGTAGTTGGGCAGGCTACGGCCATGTTTATTTACAGAACCACGTAACACCGCATGAGCCAAGGCATTTCCTGATGAGGTGATTTCGTGGTCACGATACAAAAATGTATGGCTAGACTGAGCCGCATAAATAGAATTTAGCATAACAGAAAAATCTCCGCTGGTTGGATTCTTCATCCCCACTGGTACATCAATAGCACTAGATACCAAGCGATGCTGCTGATTTTCTACAGAACGTGCACCAATGGCAATATAAGAAAGCATATCCTCTACATAAGCTAAATTTTCAGGATAAAGCATTTCATCCGCCGCAGTTAAATGAGATTCTGAAATAGCACGAATATGCATTTTACGCAGTGCCTCAATGCCTTTTAAAATATTCGCTCCCTTTTCAGGATCTGGCTGATGCAGCATTCCTTTATAGCCTTCACCAGTGGTTCTTGGCTTATTGGTATAAATTCTCGGTACAATAAACAACTTGTCTTTTACTTCTTCGTTTATTTTAGCCAGTCTTGTTACATAGTCGCAAACTGCGTCTTCCTCGCTGGCAGAGCATTGTCCAATAATAACCAGAAACTTATCACTTTTCCCTTCAAAAATTTGTTTTAACTCCGCATCACGCTCTGCTTTAATAGCCGCTAACTGGGCAGACATTGGTACAAGTGACAGCATCTGTTCTGGTGATGGTATATTTTGCTCAATGATAAAGCTCATAACTGCACATCCTTTCTTTTTTTCTTTTGCAATAATCCCGTTGAAAAGAACTCTCCCCTATTTGGGTGGTTCGTATTGAAAAATAATTTTATTCATAGTATACTTGTTACTATGTTTATTACTATAGTAAAAAAAATGTGGTTTTGCAAGGGCTTTGTCATATAAAACCATAAGAAAGCCCTTGTGTTGTATGACAAAAAATAAAGGAGCGAAAATTATGTTGGATACAAAGAAGACAATTTTTAGCGGTATGCAGCCCTCTGGTATGGTTACTTTAGGAAATTATCTTGGTGCCCTCAATAACTGGACAAAGCTGCAGGATGAATATAATTGTCTGTATTGTATTGTAGATATGCACGCCATTACCGTAAGACAAGACCCTGCAAAGCTGCGTAAGCAAGCCAAAGAATTATTGATGCAGTATATCGCTGTAGGCCTTGACCCCGAAAAAAATATTATCTACTATCAGTCCCATGTGCCTCAGCACGCAGAGCTTAGCTGGGTATTAAACTGCTACACCTATATGGGCGAATTAAGCCGTATGACACAGTTTAAAGAAAAATCCCAGAGACACGCAGAAAATATCAATTCCGGCTTATTCACATACCCTGTTTTGATGGCGGCTGATATTTTGCTGTATCAGGCAGATTTGGTGCCTGTAGGAGAAGACCAGCGTCAGCATTTGGAAATTACAAGAGATATTGCAGAGCGCTTTAATGGTATTTATGGTGATGTGTTTACCATGCCCGAGCCATATATCGGAAAAGTGGGCGCCCGTATCATGGCATTACAAGACCCCACAAGAAAAATGTCAAAATCTGACGAAAATAAAAATAATACCATTGCTCTTTTGGATGAGCCCGCTGTCATTATGAATAAAATTAAGCGTGCTGTAACAGATTCCGATAATGAAATACGTTTTGGCGAAGATAAACCTGGTATCTCCAATTTATTAAGCATTTATTGTGCCGTAACAGGAAAAACCCCAGCACAAGCTGAAGCAGAATTTGCCAATACCTCTTACGGAGCTTTCAAAGTAGCCGTTGGTGAGGCAGTGGTTGCAAATCTGGAACCCATCCAAAAAAAAGTAAAAGAATTGGAAAAGAATCAAGATTATATGGACTCTGTTATCCGCTCTGGTGCAGAAAAAGCCTCCCGCATTGCAGAAAAAACATTGCGTAAGGTTCATAAAAAAGTTGGGTTCCCTCCTAGAATAAAATAAGTCTTAGCCATATTTTACAATAGAACTGTCCTACTGAAATACCACAGAAATCCCCTTGACAGTTCTTATTGTTGTAGTTTATGATA
>JAAYQI010000274.1 GCA_012519385.1 Candidatus Epulonipiscium sp. | reverse complement strand
TTACTATGGTAGAGAGGTAGAGTAATAAAACTGGGGAGGAAAGGAAGCTTATGAGAGATAATAAATTGCATACACCAGTAGGTGTTCGGGATGTATTGTGTGAGGAGTGTGCCATTAAAACAGATATTACAGAAAAAATACGTGAAAATTTTCGTTGTTATGGATATCAGCAGGTAGAAAGCCCTACCTTTGAATATATTGAAGTATTTTCTGATGAGAAGCTAGGCAGTACAAAACCAGAGCAGATGTACCGTTTTTTTGATAGAGATGGCTCTACATTGGCGTTGCGTTCGGATATGACACCGCCTATTGCCAGAATTGCGGCAACCTCGTATTATCAAACACCATATCCTCTGAGATTTTCTTATTTTGGGAATGCTTTTAAGTATAATGAGGATTATCAGGGAAAGTTAAGAGAATTTGCACAAGCAGGAGTAGAGCTTCTTGGTGTGAATTCCTCCGATGCCGATGCAGAAGTGATTGCAGTGGCGGTCAATAGTCTTTTGGCAGCAGGAATACAGAACTTTAAAATTACCATTGGGGATGTGGAATTTTTTAAAGGAATATTGGAAGAAACAGGACTTCCTGAAGAAATTTGTAAAAAGTTACAGCAAAGCATTGGCAATCGGGATTATGTAAAATCAGAGGAAATTGTGAGAGCATATTCCATGCCTGAAAATATACAAAAACTTTTTATAGAATTGCCTAACTTGGTTGGCTCTTTAGATATTTTAACCTATGCCAAGCGTTTAACAAAAAATCGTAATGCAAAACAGGCAATCTCCAGATTACAAGATTTATATCAGCTATTACGCAACCATGAGGTGGAGGAATATATTTCTTTTGACCTAGGGATGGTGAATCAGCTTAACTACTACACAGGTATTATATTTCGGGGATACACCTACGATAGCGGATACCCTATTGTAGCGGGAGGGCGGTACGACCATTTGGTGGAGCATTATGGAGCAGGAATGCCCGCTGTAGGGTTTAGCTTGAAAATAAATGAAATTGTTTCTGCGGTAATGAAACATTCCGTTAGCGTTCCTGAAAAATCCCCCAAAACACTGGTTGCCTATACAGATGCCGGAAAGGCTGCTGCCTGCCAAATTGCCAACGAATATAGACGAGATGGTATGTATGTAGAAAATAGCCTTCTGGGTGAAGATATGGAAGAAAACATGGCATACGCAAAGGAAAAAAACATGAGCCATGTACTATATTTTGTGGATGCCGTTCAAGTAAAAGTGATTAGCTTGGCGGATGAAATGGGCGGCTTTACGGTAGATGTTACAGTAGATGAATTGATTCGCCCTGGAAAGGAGGAAAAGCAGTGAGATATTTAACATTTGCATTGGCAAAAGGCAGATTGGCAGAGCAAACCATGGAATTGATGGAACAAATCGGTATGCCCTGTGAGGAAATGAAGGAAAAATCCAGAAAGCTGATTTTTGTCAATGAAGAATTAAAATTGAAATTTTTCCTTTCCAAGGCTAGTGATGTACCAACTTACGTGGAGTATGGTGCGGCAGATGTGGGTGTGGTAGGTAAAGATACCATATTAGAGGAAAATAGAAATTTGTATGAGATGCTGGATTTAAAATTGGGCTGTTGCAAAATGGCAGTAGCGGGGAAAGAGTCCATGAAAGAAACCATAGATAATATGAACATTATTCGTGTTGCAACTAAATATCCCAAAATAGCAGAAGAATTTTTTTTGGAAAAAAAGCAGCGTACTGTGGAGATTATTAAGCTAAACGGCTCTGTAGAATTGGCGCCCATTGTGGGGCTTTCTGATGTGATTGTGGATATTGTGGAGACAGGTTCTACTTTAAAAGCCAATGGTCTGACGGTGTTGGAGGAAATTTGCCCCTTATCTGCACGAATTATTGTGAACCGTGTCAGCATGAAAATGGAGCATAGCCGAATCATGGATATGATTGGTAAAATGCGTGAAGCAAGAGGAGGTTTATGATGATACCCATAATAGAAAGCAACACTACAAAGGGAGAGGAAATGCTAGGGCAGATATTAAGCCGTTCTCAGTTGGAGTATGGCAATGTGCAGGCAGTGGTAGACCAAATTCTATTTGATGTAAAAAAACATGGGGATAAGGCGTTATTTCAATATACCAAGGAGTTTGATAAGGTAGAGATTGATGAAAATACCGTACTGGTATCCGAGGAGGAAATACGGTATGCCTATACGCAAGTAGACGAAGATTTACGAAAAGTAATCAAAAAAGCGGCGGAACGCATTCGAGCATTTCACCAAAAGCAAAAACGCAATAGCTGGATAGAGCCTGATGAAAGAGGAGAAATGCTAGGCCAGTTGATACGCCCTTTAGAAAAAGCGGGAGTTTATGTTCCCGGCGGAAAAGCGGCATACCCTTCTTCTGTATTAATGAATATCATTCCTGCGCAGGTGGCAGGGGTTTCCCAAATTGTGATGACAACACCTGCACAAAAAGATGGCAGAGTAAATGCCGCAACCATTGTAGCGGCTGTTGAGGCAGGAGTACATCGTATTTATAAAGTGGGCGGAGCACAAGCTATTGCAGCTTTGGCATACGGCACCCAAACCATACCCAAAGTGGATAAAATCTGCGGCCCTGGGAATATCTATGTTGCTATGGCAAAAAAAAGCGTGTATGGATATGTGAATATTGACTCTGTGGCAGGCCCAAGTGAAATATTGATATTAGCGGATGAAAGTGCCAATCCAAAGTATTTGGCGGCAGATATGCTTTCTCAAGCGGAGCATGATGAATTGGCATCTGCCATACTCATTACTACGGATAAAGTACAGGCGGAAAAAGTAAGAGAGGAACTATTCTTGCAAACAAAACAACTGCAAAGGCAAGATATTATCGAAAAATCCCTAGCAAATTATGGGGCAATCGTCCTTGTGGAAAGTATGAAAGAAGGTTGTAAACTGGTAAACCATATTGCGCCTGAGCACTTAGAAGTTTGTACAGTTTCTCCCTTTGATTGGCTACCAATGATTCAAAATGCGGGGGCAATCTTTTTGGGGCATTACACTCCAGAGCCACTAGGAGATTATATGGCAGGGCCAAACCACGTACTGCCAACGGGAGGAACAGCCAGATTTTTTTCGCCCCTTTCTGTGGATGATTTTATAAAAAAATCTAGTGTGATTTCCTTTAGTAAAGAAGCATTGGCGGCACTATCGGAAGATATTATTCTATTTGCCCAAGCAGAGGGTTTAACCGCTCATGCTAATGCCATTCGGGTACGGCAGGAAAACCATTAAAATGAGGTGAGCATTTGAGAACAGCACAGATAGAAAGAAACACATTTGAGACAAAAATAGCAATGCAGTTGAACTTGGATGGAAAAGGAATATTTGATATTGATACAGGCATTGGTTTTTTTGACCATATGCTGACCCATATTGCAAAGCATGGTTTTTTTGATTTGACACTGCGTGCGAAGGGAGATTTGCATGTGGATTGCCATCATACGGTGGAGGATGTTGGAATTGTACTGGGTAAGTGCCTTGCCATGGCTTTGGGAGAAAAAAAGGGCATCACACGGTACGGAAGTTGTATATTGCCTATGGAGGAAGCCTTGGTATTATGTGCCATTGATATTTCGGGAAGACCATATTTAGCCTTTGACGCTTCTTTTCAATCAGAGAGGTTGGGTACTATGGATACCCAGATGATAGAAGAATTTTTTCGGGCAGTATCCCTGCATAGTGGGCTAAATTTACACATCAAGGTTTTAGCAGGAAAGAATGACCACCATATTGCCGAGGCAATGTTTAAGGCTTTTGCAAAGGCATTGGATAGTGCTGTAGCGTATGACTCCCGTGTGGAAGGCGTTCTTTCTACTAAGGGAATGCTGGAGGGAATGGTATGTTAGGAATTATTGATTATGGTATGGGAAATCTTCGCAGTGTGCAAAAAGCATTTGAATTTTTGGGGCATGAAGCCATTATTTCTGATGATGCAGCGATTTTGTATGAAGCCGATAAAATTATTTTACCAGGTGTGGGTGCATTTGCAGATGCCATTGCCGCATTGCGGGAAAAAAAGCTGGATATATTATTGCAAACGATAGTAAAAGAACAGAAGCCACTTTTGGGAATTTGCCTTGGGATGCAGTTATTGTTTGATAAAAGCTACGAATATGGGGAGCATGAAGGCTTAGGTATTTTGGAAGGAAAAATTTTAAAGCTTCCCTCTGATGTGAAGGTACCTCATATGGGTTGGAATTCATTGGATGTGAAAAAGGAGGCTCCACTTTTTGAGGGGTTATCCAAGGAGCCGTATGTATATTTTGTGCATTCCTATTATTTGGAGACAGATGCTCCTATCGTAAGTGCAACAACCTATTATGGGAAGGAAATCAGCGTAGCGGCACAGCAGGACAATGTGTTTGCGCTGCAATTTCATCCAGAAAAAAGCGGAGACATTGGTTTGAAGATACTACATAATTTTGGGAGGATTTTATAAATGCAGATTTATCCAGCTATTGATATCAAAAACGGACAATGCGTGCGGTTAAAGCAAGGCAAGTTTGACGATATGACCATCTATGGAGATGACCCTATGGAGGTTGCCAAACGGTGGGTGGAAAGTGGTGCTACTTTTTTACACGTGGTGGACTTGGATGGTGCAAGAGAAGGAATTTCTGATAATCAGAAGGTAATCCAGGAAATCGTTTCCACATTTTCTGTGCCTGTGCAAACAGGAGGCGGTATACGCTCTATGCGTGATATTGAAGAAAAACTCTCTTTGGGTGTATCCAGAGTGATTTTAGGCACAGTTGCGGTGAAAAATCCTGAATTGGTTCGGGAAGCAGTAAAATTATATGGGGATAAAATTGCTGTTGGCATTGATGCCATTCATGGCAGAGTGGCTGTGCAGGGCTGGGAAGAAGTAAGTACGGTTTCGGCACTTGATTTGTGCTTAAAAATGAAGGAGTATGGAGTAAAAACCATTATTTATACAGATATTTCAAAAGATGGCATGATGGTAGGCCCCAATTTTACCTCTACAAAAGAAATTATTGATGCTACGGGGATAGATATTATTGCTTCTGGCGGAATTTCTTCCATGGCAGATATAGAAGGGATTCAAGCCATTGGTGCACATGGAGTAATTATCGGGAAGGCATTATACCAAGGGGCGTTAGACTTAAAAGAGGTCATTCAATGCTTCGAGAAAAAATAAAGGAAAGAAGGGAAAAGATTTGCACACGAAACGAATCATACCCTGCTTGGATGTAAATAAGGGCAGAGTGGTAAAGGGTGTTAATTTTGTAAACCTAAGAGATGCAGGAGATCCCGTGGAGATAGCCGCTTTCTACAATCAATCTCTTGCGGATGAATTGGTTTTTTTAGATATTACGGCATCCTCTGATGCGAGAAACATTATGCTGGATGTGGTGCGGCGAACGGCAGAGCAGGTTTTTATTCCGCTAACGGTGGGGGGCGGTATTCGCTCTATCGAGGATATCCGAAATATTTTAAATGCAGGAGCTGATAAGGTATCCTTAAATAGTGCTGCTTTAAAACGCCCAGAGCTAATTAAGGAAGCTGCAGAACGTTTTGGTAACCAATGTATTGTGGTTGCCATTGATGCAAAGGCGAGAGAAGGCGGAGGGTTTGACGTTTACTTAAATGGAGGCCGAGTAAATACTGGCAAGGATGCGGTAGAATGGGCAAAAGAAGCGGAACAGCTGGGAGCGGGGGAAATTTTATTGACCAGTATGGATTGTGATGGAGTGAAAAAGGGCTACGATATCGCACTTACCCAAGCCATATCTTCTGCGGTGAATATCCCTGTGATTGCATCAGGCGGAGCAGGGTGTAAGGAAGACTTTTTGGATGTACTGACACAAGGCGGTGCTGATGCGGCACTGGCGGCGTCTTTATTCCATTTTAGAGAGCTTGAAATCAAAGATGTGAAGGAGTATTTGCATAGTAACAATGTGGCGGTACGGTTATAAGGGGGAGCATATGGAGTTTGATTTTATAAAACAGCTTAAATTTGATGAAAAAGGTCTTATTCCCGTCATTACACAGGATTATGAAAATGGTCAAGTACTGATGTTGGCCTATGCAAATAGAGAAGCCTTGGAAAAAACTCTGGAGCAAGGGACGGTTCATTATTATAGCAGAAGCAGGCAGGAGCTTTGGCATAAAGGAGAAACCTCAGGCCATTTCCAATATGTAAAAGAAATACGGTATGATTGTGATGGGGATGCCGTTTTGATATTGGTAGAGCAGAAGGGTGCCGCCTGCTATACGGGCAAACGCTCTTGTT
>JAAYQI010000273.1 GCA_012519385.1 Candidatus Epulonipiscium sp. | reverse complement strand
TGCCATTGTGCCAGCACATCCTCCTGAGCAACCACTTCTGTCTTTGCCTCCACATCATCAGCAGAGCCGTCTTTTGATTCTACTTTGGGAGAGGTTTTTTCTTTTTCTGTCTCTTTCTTGGAAGAAGTCTGTTTCTCTTTATGTACCTTTGCATCTACCTTTGCATCTTTTTTGTCTCCTGTATCTTTTTTCGAGACAGTTTTCTGCATCAATTCATGAAAGGCTGTACTGCTGGCAGGCTCTATCGCACTTTGTCCCCCTTGTCCCAATATGCTCCCAGAACCCATGGTAGGCAGTATTGCATTCATAATATTCATCACTTCACCTCCGTTTTTATTGTATTATAAAGCAAAATATTATAGTAAAAATTGCCTTTTCTGACAATTTCTGCTATCTTTTGGGAAAGAAAATTATTTTTGTGCCAATCTGCTATATGTAACAAATTCCTCCACAAATAATTCCTCACTTTTTTGCACTTCTTTTTGATATTGCTCCCACTTTTTTTCCTTTAGTTTTTCAATGGAGGAGGTTTCTTTTTTGGCTTCCACCACAGCAGCCCTCCGCCGTTCTTCTTCCTTTTTGCACTCTTCTAGCTTCTGATATTCCTTTTTTATTTTTTCTTCCAAATTACGCAGGTACGTTTCATATTGCAAGGCCTCAATCACCGTTAAGCCATGCACTTTTTTCTCGTTAAACTCCTGGTTGCAAGAAACATACTGCCGATTTAGTTGTTCCACTCTTTCTTCCTGTGTCAGCATTTGTTTTACGGCATTGGCATGGTCGTTTTGTAAAGAATCCAACACCTGATTTTTATAATCCAATACCGTTTCCAAAGAAAACGAAAACTTTTTCATACAATCTTAATCCTCTTTTCGATTCACATTTTAAGACAGTATCTCTTTCATTTGCTCAATGATTTCTTCATAAGAGAAATTCTCTAAAACTCCCTGCTTCAAAAATCCATTTATTTTATCGATTTTAGAAATCGCAAAATCCACCTTAGGATTTGTTCCTGCTTTATACGCACCGATAGAAATTAAATCGGAATTTTTATCATAAATACTAACAATATCACGCAATCTGGAGGCTAATTTTTTATGCTCCTCCGTGGCAATGGCACTCATCAAACGAGAGATACTTGCATTGATATCAATAGCAGGAAAATGATTGGCGTTGGCAAGCTTACGTGTCAAAACGATATGCCCGTCCAAAATACCACGCACCGTATCGGCGATAGGCTCATTGGTATCATCACCCTCCACCAAAACAGTATATACCCCTGTGATAGAACCCTCGTTAAAATTACCGCTTCGCTCCAAAAGCTTTGGCAGCTCCGCATAAATAGAGGGTGTATATCCTCTTGCCACAGGCGGTTCTCCTACTGCAAGTCCAATTTCTCTTTGTGCCATAGCAAAACGTGTTAAAGAGTCCATCATCAATAAAACGTCCTTGCCTTGGTCTTTAAAATATTCCGCAATGGTGGTGGCAACCATGGGGCACTTCATACGAAGCATTGCAGGTTGGTCAGAAGTAGCTACTACCAAAATAGAACGTTTTAGCCCTTCTTCTCCCAAGTCCTTTTCTATAAATTCCCGCACCTCACGTCCACGCTCTCCCACCAGAGCAATTACATTTATATCGGCCTTGACATTTTTTGCAATCATACCAAGCAAGGTACTTTTTCCTACACCGCTTCCTGCAAAAATACCAATTCTTTGGCCTTTTCCTATGGTTAGCACACCGTCAATGGCCTTAATGCCAAAATCCAAAGGCTCTGTAATAGGCGGCCTTTTCAATGGATTGATATAGGAGTTTTCCACATTGTAATATCTGCTGTTAGGAAAAGGACCCAAATCGTCCATGGGCTTTCCCATAGCATCAATAATTCTTCCTTGCAAAAAACTTCCTACTGGTATTTTTAACCGCTGTCTGGTATTACGGACAAAACTGCCTACAGAAATACCATTCATTGCATCATAAGGCATCAGTAGCAGTTTATCATCTTTAAAGCCTACAATTTCGGCAGGAACCTGGGTATTTTTATTTTCGCTGTATATCAAGCTGATATCCCCAATACTGGCTCTGCCGCCGGAGGCTTCAATGGCCATCCCTACAATATTTTCAATCTTTCCAATATGGCTAATGGTTTCAGATTGGGAAACAAGGTTCGCTAGCTCTCTATACATATCCTTTCCCCCTAGGTTATATGCCAGCACTGTTTAGTATTTCTTTGATATTTTCAACCTGTGTGCTGGCACTGGCATCAATCACTTCATCAGGGAACTCAATAATACAAGTTCCCGGGTTCTCATTTTCCATGATAATAATTTTGATATGGTCAGAAATATGAGAAATATGTTTCATCAAATCGCTGTTGCCTTGCACCATAAGGTTTGCATCGCATTTTGCAATATAAATCTTCGCCCACACCTTGCTTTTGAGCTTTTCTGTGGCTGCTATAATCATCTTTTCAATCACATCACCGCTAGAGCGAAGGCTCACTTGAATCACCTTTTCTGCAACCGCAATGGCAAGGTCTTTCAAGTCTGTACGATGCTGTTGAAAAATCTCAAGTTTTTTTAATTCTGTTTCTGTGATTACACGCTGAAACTCATTGAGAAAACGGTTGCATTCCTCATCCAGCCTTTGGCGATGTTCTTGGTATGCCCTTTGTTCTCCTTCCAAACGTCCTTCATCAAGCCCTTCCTGTATAGCTTCTTCTTTTAGCCTTTGGGCTTCCAGCTTTGCTTCAGCAAGTATTTTTTCCGCCTGCTCTGTGGCTTCTTTCAAAATTTTTTCTGCCTCATCTCGGGCTTGCTGAAGTAAATCATCAGAAAGGGAATCTTCTTCTTCAAATTCTTCCTCTTCCTTCAAAGAAACCTCATCTGTTTCTTCTTGGATTTGGCTTTCAGCCTTCTTCTCCTCGGCTTCTTCCAAAGAAAAATCCTTCCATGTGGTATAAATCCATTGTGTTTCTTGTCCTTGAAAGGGTTTACTTTCCTTTCCAAAGCAAATAGGATGATATGCCTGAACATTATCGTTCAAACTATTGTATTTATAAATATTAGGCAATAAACTCATCCTTTCCGCCCTTCATTACAATCAACTCTCCAGCTTCCTCCAATTTTCTGATAATATTAACAATTCTCTGCTGTGCTTCTTCTACATCCTTCAGACGCACATTCGTAGTAATTTCTAATTCAGACTTAATGGTTTCAGCCATACGAGAGGACATATTTGCAAAAATAAGGTTTGCAACATCGGAATTGGAGCCTTTCAATGCATACACCAAATCCTTGGTATCGCAATCTCGTACAAATCGTTGTATAGAGCGGTTATCCATAGATGTGATATCTTCAAATACAAACATCTTCTTACGAATTTCATCCGCAAGGGTTGCATCCTTTTTGGATAAGCCGTCAAAAATAAATTTCTCGTTACCACGATCCATATTGTTCATTACCTCAGCAATATAATCGATACCGCCAATCTGAGCATAATCTGTAGTGAGTACGGAAGCGAACTTCTTCTCCACTTCTTTCTCAATAATCTTAATCGCTTCAGGAGAAGCACTGTCCATACGGGCTATCGCCTCTACTACCTTCAGCCGCTTGGTTTCAGGCAGCTCCTCAATAATGCTGGCTGCCTGCCCCGACTCCAGATAAGATAATACCAATGCAATGGTCTGCGGTCTTTCATGCTGCAAAATGGTAAATAAGTTTTTGGTATCGCTTTTTCGGATAAAGGCAAACGCTCTTGTTTTGAGCTGCTTTGCCACTTTTTCCAGTAAACTTCTTGCCGTTTCTTCATCAAATGCTTTCTCAAGTACTGTTCTGGCATATTCCATGCCTCCGTCTGTCACTACTTTTTGCGTCATACAGAGCTTGTAAAACTCGTCCAGTACTTCTTCTGTTTCTTCAGGCTCTAGGCGTCCCAACTTGGCCACCTCAATAGTCAGCTTTTCCAAGTCTTCTTCGCTTAAATATTTATAAATCTGTGAGGCCTTCTCCACTCCCAGCGAAACAATAACTGTGGCCGCTTTTTGTTCAGTTGACAACTTTCTTTTTGTAGTATCAGCCAATGGATTCTCCTCCCTTCAGCCAAGACTTGATAATCTGAGCTGCAATCTCCGGATTTTCCTCCGCAAATTTTCTGATATTTTCTTTCAGCTCCATGCCTCTTTCGTTTTGTATATTCAATAAATCAGGAGTAATTTTTTCTTTCAAGTTCTCAGGAATCTCTACTCCCTGTTCTAACAGTTCAGAAGCAATTTGTTCGTCAGCAGGCGCAGCTGCCGCAAGGGCTTCTGCCAAAGCTTTTTTCTTCTTCTTTTTCTTACGCACCACTATCACAACAATAATAATGATAAGGAGCAACAGCGCAAAACCTGCTGCCAGTGCAATAATCATCCAATCATCCAGATATGCTCTGATACCTGTAACCACAGCGGGCACATCTGCTTTTTCTGTATAGAATGGAACACTTGCAACGGCGATTTTTTGATTTTGCATATCAGGGCTAATTCCTGATGCCTTTGCAATCAGCTCAATCAATTGATTTCTGGATAATCCTCCCAAATCCTCTCCATTTACAACAACAGAGATGGTCAAATCCTGTAGAGTACCAGCATCAACTTGAGCTTGTTCTTTTATTTGATTTACAAGGTAAGTAATGTCGTTTTGATTTCTTATGTAAGTCTCTGTTCCATTTGTTTCAACCTGTCCATAAATAGGAATATCCGCATTGGTTTCCATTCCTGGAGTACCGCCTGTCTGCCCCTCGCCGCCACGGATAACTTCCTGTGTACTAGACTGGGTGCCGGGAATTCCTCTTTTTTCCTCCTCATTGGGAGGTGCGGAATAATTTACAATCTCTCTCAGTTTTTTGTCAATATCCACAGAACACTTAACAGAAACCTTGACATTTTCCATGCCGTAAATAGGCGAAACAATCTGCAAAACGTTATTTTTAATAGATTTTTCTATTTCTCGTTCCACCTGCAGTTTTAATGCATTGGCAGTAGAAAGGGATTCCTCCCCTGAAACCGTCACATCATTACCGTTTCCGTCCAATACGGCGATATTTTCAAAATTTAACTTAGGGATACTTCTGGCAACCAATCGCTGAATGCCTTTTACTTGTTCCTCCGAAGGAGAACCCCCATCCTTCATAATTACAACAACAGAAGCAGTTGCATCTGTTTTCTTATTGTTATCCAGCACATATCTGCTGTCCTCGCCAAGAGCAATCGTTACCTTGGCATCCTTCACCCCGTCAAATAGAGAGATTGTGGCTCCGATTCGGTTTTGCAAATCAAAAAGCAAATATTGCTGTTTTTCCGTGTCGGTAGTAGTTAAGCTGATATTGTCCTTAAAAACATCATAGGTAAATCCAGATTTTGGATATCCCTCAAATGCCAGTTGGGCTCTCAATTTCTCCGCTTGCTCATTGGGTACTAAAATGGTGCCGTTGTTTTGATATTTATAATCCACACCATATTCTTGTAGCTTTCCAATAATCTCGCGGGACTCCTGCTCATTTACCTCTGTAAAAAGCACCGCATATGGTCTGGTGTTTAAATAAACCGCCGCTCCAATAGCAAAGAGTACAAGGAGAACACCGCCAAGGATAATAAGCCTTTTTGTTTTTTTATTAATCTTTCCAAGCAACTCCCTATTTTTTTGCACGATATCTTTAAGTTTATTTTTAATGTCCAAAGTAATCCCTCTTGCCTTCTCAGTTTTTTACCCCTACAGATTGATTCTCATCAATTCATTATAAGATTCCAAAGCCTTATTGCGCAGCTGAATCAGCAATTCCAAAGAAAGCTGTGCTTTAGCTGCAGCAATGGGAACGGTGTGGGCGTCCTCAATTTGTCCTGTGGAAAGAAGATATTCCCCTTCCACCAGGGCTTTATCCGTATCCACTACATTTTGGACCGCATTTTTAAAAATATCTTCAAAACCGCCGCTAGGTACGACAGTAGAATTTTGTTGTTTTGCATCTGCTGCTAATGAAGATAGTTCCCATTTCTTCATCGGTTCAATAAACATAACCGACCCTCCTTAAAAAATCACCTTATCCTCACACACCAATATCAAGCGCTTTGCTGGCCATTGCCTTTATGGCATTAAATGCAGTCAAATTCGCATCATACGACCTGCTAGCAGACATACTGTCAATAGTTTCTTTAATCAAATCCACATTTGGCATCATCACATAGCCCTCTTCATTGGCATCCGGGTGATTTGGGTTGTATACCGGTTTTAAATCTCTTTCATCCTCGGTAATCTGAGCCACACGAACACCCTTTTGCACACTTGTTCCCATAGCCGCTGATTGCAGCGCCTGTCTAAAGTTTCCCCCGTCAATCGCTTCAAAGCTGACTACCTTTCGTTTATAAGGACCACCCTTTTCTGTTCGGGTTGTGTTGATATTGGCAATATTTTCTGCAGCAATATCCAGTCTCATTCTTTGTGCCGTCATGCCCGAAGCACTAATATTCATAGCACTTAAAAAAGCCATTTCCTATTCCCCTTCCCTTATCCTTTTATGGCTGTACGAAGTCTGGTATAATCGCTGTTAAAAGCCTTTACCAAATATTCGTACTGCAAAGTGGTGCGAGCCATCTCCACACTTTCCACATCCATGTTGACATTGTTTCCATCAAGCCTAGTGCTTTCTGCTTTTGTATTTCTAACCCTAATGTTAGCATTTTCGATTTCACTGCGCATTTGGCTTGAAGTTTTACCTACACTGCCTAGAAGGCGCCCCCTCATCTCCTCCTCAAATGTCACATATTGGGCTTTAAAACCTGGTGTATCATTGTTTGCAATATTATTCATTATTACCTTTTGCTTCTGCCACAAAAAATCCAAAGATTTTTGTGTAAGCAACCCTGAATTCCCCAGCATAAAATCCATTTTTTTATTCACCCCTATAGATATCCTGTGTGCTATTTTATTGCAACAGGAAAAGATTTCAAAAATTTCTAAACTTCATATGAATTCTCATAATATGCTAATAAATATTATAGTGCAAAATAGTATATAAATCAACATTTTTTCGCCTTTTTCCCACAATTCTCTGCACTTATTTTAAAATTTTCTACCTTATATGCGAAAAAACAAAATTATGAAGGATTGGAATTGTAATAATACCTTCCAAATTCAAGTAATATGCCATATTTTGCCTTAAAATCAAGCCCAAAAAAGGGGTAAGTGCAGGCAAGTAGCTTAACATTGTTTTTACCTATGGCCAACTTGCATCCGCATAAAAGCAAATTGCATAAAAACAAATACAAGCGAATAATAATCATTTTTTTCTAATAGTTCAAGTCATCCCATTTCATTTCTACCAAAAAACTAAAAATTCCCTTTTCTTCGGGAGCGATTATGCCAAGATTCCAGTAAAATACAATCCCTTTATCCACTAAGTAAAATTCCACTTTCTCCATTGCATCGTCAGCCTTTTTTCGAACATTGGAATAAAATTGATTGGGTTTTTGTTCTATCATGGCCAAGAGGGCTTCTTTTACCCCCTTTTTCCATTGGGATTCACTATCCCTCACCAAGTCTGAAACCTCCAGACGTTTTGCAGTTTTCATATCATACACTGCGGCATCTCTGTATTCTGGAATAACCTTGCCGCCTATTTGATTCTGCAAAGCACCCACAACAGATACCACATCATGTTTCATGTAAGTAACATCGATTTTTTTGAGGGACTGATACGGAGTGAAGTCACTTCCTTGCTTTTGGGCATCCTTTTTGGCCGACTCCAGATATTGCTTGGTAAAATTCTCGCTTTGCTCCTGCGCTTCTTTTTCCAACATGGCATTTAGCTGACTTATGGCAGAAGAACCGTAGGGGTTACTCAGTTGAGGATAATCATATTCCGCAGTTAGCACAGTAACTCCGTTATCATCCTTTTCCTCCAGAGTAACCGTCTTGGTAGTCACAGAATACTCGCCAAATGTTGCAGATGCCGAAGTAGTTACCTGCACGGTTCTCTCCTCCGCTTTCCACAAAACCTCCGCTCCAAATGCTTCCGCAACTGCCCTCGCTGGAATCAAAACTCTATCTCCTCGTATCACAGGAGAAACATCCATAGGGATGGCAGTATCATTTCTGTATAACGTTTTACTTCCAACTTGCAGCATCACAATGTCATTGGCTTTTCGAGCAAGAATGGTTTTATTTTCCGCAACCCAATCCACATCCGCTCCCATCGCCTCAAAAATACCACGCAGGGGTACCATCGTTCTATCTTCTATCACCATCGGCTGCTGATCAAATACAACCGTTGTGCCATCTATCACCACTCGTATGGGTTCTTGTGCAAACACTGTAGAAGAACACAATACCATCATAGCCGCCGCTACAGCTTTGATTTTTTTCATTTCACTTCCTCCTCACCTTTCTCCTACCGGCCAAGGTCTGACAACACGCCGAAACCTCGCCGTCAAATATTATCATATTATACTATAAATCGCACATTTTTCATATACTTTTGTCGTAATACAACTATATTCTTGTAATTTTTCGTAACATTTGATATGATTGCTATGCATAGTATTATCGAAAATTAACTTTGAATTACAGAATAGGAGTGGTGTTTTCATGCATTACATCCCTATTGAGGAACTAGAAAACGGTATGATGTTAGCACGTGATGTTTTCCCTCACGGCGGTGACTATATCCCTCTTCTTACTAAGGGTCAATGTTTAAATCCAACCTTTATCCGCCGCCTTTATGTCTACGGAATAAAGGGAGTCTATATTCAAGAGAACTTTTCAGCAGAAACATCATCCCCCACTATTAATCAGCCTGTACATAAAGAGGCTCTTGCCTCCATCGAAAATGTATTTCGTGCTATCAGGGAAAATACAAAAGCCGATAGTGTTCAAGCCATTCAGCAGTTAGATGTCGTCATAGATAACTTGGCAGATACTTTATTAAAAAACAGTAATACACTGATTAATATTGACCACCTAAAAT
>JAAYQI010000272.1 GCA_012519385.1 Candidatus Epulonipiscium sp. | reverse complement strand
GTATTGGAAGGGCTTAACCCTGCACAGCAGGTAATCAAAATTGTAAACGAAGAATTGATTGACTTAATGGGAACTACCCAAAGCAAACTGACTTTTGCCTCACGTCCTCCCACAGTATATATGATGGTAGGCTTACAAGGTGCAGGTAAAACCACTACTAGCGGCAAGTTGGCAGGGTTACTTCGTAAGCAGGGAAAAAATCCTTTATTGGTTGCCTGTGACGTATATCGTCCTGCGGCAATAAAGCAGTTGCAAGTGGTAGGAAAAAATTATCAAATCCCTGTGTTTGAAATGGGAACAGAAACAAGCCCTGTTGAAATTTCTAAAAAAGCATTGGAATATGCAGCAGAACACAAGCATGATGTGATTTTGATTGACACGGCAGGACGTCTTCATATCAATGAAGAATTGATGGATGAGTTAAAAGATATTAAAGAAGCAATCCGCCCACAGGAAATTTTACTGGTAGTAGATGCTATGACAGGGCAGGATGCAGTTACAGTGGCAGAAAGCTTTGATACCCAATTAGGAATAGATGGAATCCTATTAACCAAGCTAGATGGTGATGCCCGTGGTGGTGCGGCACTTTCTGTAAGAAGTGTCACCAATAAGCCAATTAAATATATTGGTATGGGTGAAAAAATGGAGGACTTAGAGCCTTTCCATCCTGATAGAATGGCTTCCCGTATTTTAGGCATGGGGGATGTGCTTTCCTTAATTGAAAAAGCACAGCAAAATTTTGATGAAAAAGAAGCTATGGAGCTGCAAAAGAAAATGCGTGAAAACGAATTTACGTTGGATGATTTTCTAAATCAGATGCAGCAGATTAAAAAAATGGGGCCTCTCAAGGATTTATTGGGAATGATACCTGGTATGAACCAGATGAATATGGATGCCCTTGACCAAGTTGACCCCAAGGCGATGCTCCATATAGAAGCAATTATACAATCTATGACGAAGGCAGAGCGTGCTAACCCTTCCATACTCAATGGCCCAAGAAAGAAAAGAATAGCCAATGGAAGCGGCAGAAGTATTGCAGAAGTAAACCGGTTATTAAAACAGTTTGAAGAACTGAAGAAGCTTATGAAGCAAATGACCGATATGCAAAAGGGCAAGAAAGGAAAAATGAAATTTCCTTTTTTTAGATAAATGCCAGAATTTTTGTTAGGGAGGTGAAATTAATGGCAGTAAGAATCAGATTAAAAAGATTGGGAGCGAAAAAAGCACCATTTTATAGAATTGTTGTTGCAGATTCCAGAACATCCAGAAATGGTAAGTCTATCGCTGAGATTGGATACTATGACCCAACAAAAGAACCTGTTGTTCTGAAGGTAGATGCAGAGGAAGCGAACAAATGGTTAGCAACTGGTGCACAACCATCTGACACAGCAAAGGCTTTATTGAAAAAAGCTGGTGTGATTGGTGAATAATCCACAATGGAGGGATATTCCATGAAAGAATTGCTTGAAATAATAGCAAAAAATCTTGTAGATTATCCGGACAAGGTTACTGTATCTGAAATTCAAGGAGACCGTTCTGTAGTTTTGGAATTAAAGGTTGCCCCTGAGGATATGGGTAAGGTAATTGGAAAACAGGGAAGAATTGCAAAGGCAATTCGTACTGTTGTAAAAGCTGCTGCAATTCATGAAGATACCAGAATTGTGGTAGAAATTGTACAATAATAGATTTAACCATAGGTGCGGCGTATTTTGCGTCGCACTGCTTTTCTATTTTAGTAAAGTTGAGGTGCGTTATGGAGCGTTATTTTGAGATTGGGAAAGTTGCGGGTACACATGGTATTAAAGGTACACTTCGTGTGTTTCCTACTACAGAAGACCCATCACGTTATGAATTATTAAAAGAAATTATGATTGAACATAAAGGGAAAAAAGAAACCTTTCACATAGAGAAAATTGCATATCACAAAAAGTTTGTATTAGTAACGGTAAAAGAAATTAAAGATATCAATATTGCTGAAGAATATAAAGGAGCTACCATCTTAATTCCTGAAAGCAGTGCCTTGCCCCTTGCATCAAATGAATACTATATTCGGGATTTATATGGACTTCGTGTTATTACGGAAGATGGGGAAGACTTGGGAGAACTGGTAGATATTTATGAAACAGGTGCCAATGATGTTTATGCAGTGAAAAAAGGGGACGAAAAAGAATTATTGATTCCTGCAATTTCTCAATGCATTATAAAAGTAGACATTCCCGCAGGAGAGATGGTAGTACGGTTATTGGAAGGATTGAGGTAATGAAGCAGTATGCAGTGCTGACACTTTTTCCAGAGATGATAGAGCAAGCATTATCCCACAGCATTTTAGGCAGGGCGCAAAAGGAGGGATTGCTTTCGGTGCAAGCTGTGAATATACGTGATTTTTCTACCGATAAACAGAAGCACGTAGACGACTATCCTTACGGCGGGGGTGCAGGCATGGTAATGCAGGCACAGCCTATTTACGATGCTTATCAAAGTATTGTTTCCCATATGCCAAAGAGCAGAGTGATTTATATGACTCCTCAAGGAAAGACTTTTAACCAAAAAATTGCACAAGAATTGGCAAAGGAAGAAAATCTTATTTTTCTTTGCGGGCATTATGAAGGCGTGGATGAAAGAGTGATTGAAGAAATTGTGACAGATGAGATTTCTTTGGGTGATTTTGTTTTGACAGGAGGAGAACTGGCGGCACTCACCATTATTGATGCTACAGCGAGGCTAGTGGAAGGTGTGTTAGGCAAGGAAGAATCCTATCAAGACGAAAGTTTTTCTGAAAATTTATTGGAATATCCACAGTATACCCGTCCTGCTGTTTTTAGGGGTAGGTCAGTGCCTGAGGTTTTATTATCGGGCCACCATGGGAATGTTGCAAAGTGGCGGAGAGAGCAAGCGCTTTTCAGAACAGCGTTAAAACGACCGGATTTACTAAAAGATGCTAATTTATCGGAGCAGGAACGAAAACAGATACAACACTTTTTGGATAAAATATAAGGGTAATCATTAAAAACCCTCCCAATCTGTATACATATGAGATTGAGAGGGTTACTTTTTCTATTACTAGAAATATTACTTTAAATAGGTTTCCATATACTGCTTTCTGATTTCTTCTGGTACGAGATTACCGCCTGTTGCCCAAGGAATATGAACAGCATTTTTCATTTTATCTTCCAAGCCCATAGATTTGAGATATTCTAGAGTTTCACTATGGCTCATAAGATAAGCAGGCCCAATGAAAGATGCACAGGCAGAAGGTTCAAGGAAAATTTCTTCTGTATTTACAATATCTCTCATTAAATCATAGAGCTTAGCATCCTCGATGGTGAAGATTCCGCTTAGCAAATTATCCATTGTGGTGCCAACAAAACCAGAAGCTCGTCCAACTGCAAGACCATCTGCATGAGTAAGGCCAGAAAGTCCAAAATCCTGCACACTAACTTTGTTTTGTAGTCCCGAAGCCATGCCCACAAGCATACAAGGAGCTAAAGTAGGTTCGATGAAAAATACATGAACGCTATCACCGAAAAGCTGTTTGAATCCAAAGGCAACTCCGCCAGGAGCACCACCTACGCCACAGGGGATATAAATAAAAAGAGGATGCTCGCTATCAACGGGGATTTCCATTTCTTCCAACTGTGCTTTTACTCTTTTGGCAGCTACGGCATAGCCTAAGAATAATGTTACGGAATTTTCATCGTCCACAAAATAGCTTTTTGGGTCAGCATCGGAATTTTTTCGTCCAACTTCTACAGCTTTGCTGTAGTCGGAATCATATTCCACTACTTCTGCACCTTTTTGGCGAAGCAGGTCTTTTTTCCATTGCTTTGCATCAGCGGACATATGAACGATAACGTGAAAGCCAAGAGCGGCACTCATAATACCAATGCTTAAGCCAAGGTTTCCTGTTGAACCAACTTGAATTTTAAATTGGCTAAAAAATTCTTTAAATTCTGGAGAGGCAAATTTTGAGTAATCATCAGTGACTTTAATTTTACCATGCTCAAGTGCCAAATCTTCTGCGTGTTTTAATACTTCATAAATACCGCCTCTTGCCTTTACAGAGCCAGAAATAGGCAGGTGGCTATCTTGCTTTAGCAGTAATTTACCAGGAATGGTTGTGTTATATTCCGTTTCCAAGCGTTTTTTCATGGCGGGGATTTCTACCAAAGGGGATTCTATAATCCCTTTGGATGGTGCAGTTTCGGGAAAACATTTTTCTAAAAATGGAGCAAAACGTGCTAAACGTGCTTCTGCATCTAAAATATCGTCCATAGTGATGTTGATTTTTTCCATAGCAAGAGCAGAGGAAGTAAGATTTTCGTTAATCCAAATTACTTCTTCTTCTGCGGAAACACGTTTTAAAAGAGGCTGATTTTTCATTTGGTCCCATAATGCTTGATCCATACACATCATCCTTTCGTTGTAATATTTTTTATTATAGTATACTATCAAACAAGAAGAAAGAAAAGGAAGAAAACCTTAAAACAACGAAAACTCGGCACACATAATTTATAAAAGTTATTTTTCAAAGGAGAAGATTCATGGAAAATATATTTGGGAAAAAAATCACAATATCCTCCTTGCTTCGGTTTACACTGCCTACCATAGCCATGATGGTATTACTATCTTTGTATACCATTGTGGATGGTATTTTTATTGCAAGATATGCAGGACCTACAGCCTTGTCTTCCACCAATATTGTATTCCCTGTGATTAATATTATACTTGGAATATCCATTATGATGGCCACTGGAGGAAGTGCAGTAATTGCTCGTGCAATGGGGGAAGGAAACTATTCCTCTGCCAGGCAAATTTTTACTGCTCTTACGTTGGTAGTATTTTTTCTAGGCATTTCAATTGCTGTTGGGGGCATGTATTGGATCGAGCCTATTATATACCGTTTGGGTGCCACAGAGGAATTATACCCATTATGTTATGATTATTTATCCATATCTTTGGTTTTTACACCTATTTCAATTTTAAAAACTTATATGGATTATCTTTTGGTAACGGCGGGGAAGCCTAAGCTAGGATTATTCAATGGCATTTTAGGCGGATGTATCAATATCGTTATGGACTATGTTTTGATGAGCACATTTCATATGGGGGTAAAGGGAGCCGCTCTGGGGACGGCCTTGGGCGCAACATTTCCTGCAATTATTAGTTTAGGATATTTTATTTTCAAGAAAGAAGTATTGTTTTTTTCAAAACCTAAAATTAAATTCATGACACTTTTAAGAATCTGCACCAACGGCAGCTCTGAAATGGTTACGCAAATATCCAGCGGAATTACTACATATCTGTTTAATATTTTATTATTACGATATATTGGTGTGGATGGTGTGGCGGCAATCACGATTATTTTATATGCACATTTTCTTTTGACCTCTGCTTTTTTAGGATTTTCTTCTGGGTGTGCTCCTATTATCAGTTTTCACTATGGCAGTGGGGATAAGCCGCAATTACAGAGATTGGTGCGGGATAGTTATTCCTTGCTATTAGGGTGCTGTGTGGGAGTCTTAATATTATCCCAAATGATAGCAGGTAATTTGACGGCGGTTTTTGCAGGGAGAGATACTGCCCTTTTTGATATTACGGTATCCGCTTTTCGTATATTTTCTATAGCTTTTTTATTTGATGGAATCAATGTTTTTACATC
>JAAYQI010000271.1 GCA_012519385.1 Candidatus Epulonipiscium sp. | reverse complement strand
TTGGCGGCATCTATTTTTCAAGCGGTGGTAAACCAAACCATCAGTGGCTTGGCTTGCGGAAAGCCAATTCGAGGCAGAGTGCTGTTTTTGGGTGGGCCTCTCCACTTTCTTTCAGAGCTTCGTGCCAGATTTATGGAAACATTGGGCTTAACAGAAGAAACAGGGCGAGTACCTTTAAACTCCCATTTATTTGCAGCTTTTGGTACGGCAGTATCCAATGAACCAGGAGAAATGGTAACCCTTGGAACACTTTTAAACCGACTGGAAAAAAGCGATGTAGCTCCACAGGAGGTTACAAGGCTTGCGCCTCTTTTTGAAAATGAGGAAGATTACCAAGCTTTCCAAAAACGGCATAACAAAGATAAGGTAAAAAGAATAGATTTATCCACCTATAAAGGAGATGCTTTTTTAGGCATTGACGCAGGCTCTACCACCACCAAGGTTGCACTGGTTGCGGATGATGGCAGTTTGCTATATTCCTTTTATGCAGGCAACGAAGGAAACCCATTGCAGGTAGTACGCAAGAGCTTAAATGAATTATATGATAAAATGCCTGAGAGTGTTACCATACGTAATTCCTGTGTTACAGGGTATGGAGAGGGTTTAATCAAAGAAGCACTGATGGTGGACTTAGGATACATAGAAACAGTGGCGCATTATAGGGCGGCGAAATTTTTCCAGCCAGATGTGGATTTTATATTGGATATCGGCGGGCAGGACATGAAATGTATCCGCATTAAAAACGATGTGATAGATAGTGTTCAGCTAAATGAGGCTTGTTCTTCTGGCTGTGGCTCATTTATTGAAACCTTTGCAAAATCTTTGAATTATTCTGTTGCGGATTTTGCGAAAGTTGCGTTATTTGCAAAAAATCCGATAGATTTAGGCTCCAGATGTACAGTATTTATGAACTCCAGAGTAAAGCAGGCACAAAAAGAGGGTGCAGATGTTTCCGATATTTCCGCAGGGCTTGCGTATTCGGTTATTAAAAATGCATTGTTAAAAGTAATTAAAATTGCAGACCCCAAATCTATGGGGCAAAGCATGGTAGTGCAAGGCGGTACTTTTTATAACGATGCAGTGCTGAAAAGCTTTGAAATTATTAGCCAAAGAGAAGCCGTAAGACCTGATATTGCAGGAATTATGGGGGCATTTGGTGCGGGGCTTCTTGCAAAGGATAAATATCATGAAGGATATCAAACCACACTTCTTACCAAGGAAGAAATGAATGCCTTGGAGGTAAGTGCTACACTAGGCAGATGCCAAAGATGTACCAATCACTGCTTATTGACCATCAACCATTTTTCAGGGGGAAGACGTTTTATTACAGGAAACCGCTGTGAAAGAGGTTTGGGAAAAGAAAAGAATCAGTTTGCGGCACCAAATTTGTATGAATATAAAAAACACCGCTTATTTGAAGTATATCAGCCGTTATCTATGGAGGAGGCGTCCAGAGGGGTTGTGGGTATCCCTAGAGTGCTCAATATGTGGGAAGACTATCCTTTTTGGCATACCTTCTTTACAACCCTAGGATACCGAGTAGAGCTTTCGCCTTATTCCAACAAAAAGATATATGAAAAAGGCATCGAGTCTATCCCCAGTGAATCTGTGTGCTATCCTGCAAAACTGGTGCATGGCCATGTGATGAGCTTGATAGAAAAAGGTGTGCAATTTATATTCTATCCCAGTGTTGTATATGAAAGAAGGGATTTTAAGGCTTCTGACCATAACTATAACTGCCCTATTGTATCTTCCTATTCTGAAAATATTAAAAATAATATGGAAGAATTGAAAGAGAAAGATATATTGTTTATGAATCCGTTCCTTTCTATGGCAAGTGCCAAGGGTTTAACCAAGCGAATGGCAGAAGAATTTAAGGATTTTGGTATTTCCCGCAAAGAAATTGCAGAAGCTGTTGAGGCGGCTTGGGACGAATGGACCAGTTTTCGTGAGGATATGCACAAAAAAGGAGAAGAAACCCTTGCCTATCTAAAAGAGAATAACATGACAGGAATTGTACTGGGTGGACGTCCTTATCATGTGGACCCTGAAATTAACCATGGCATTCCTGAGCTGATTGCAGGCTATAATATTGCCGTACTGACAGAAGACAGCATTGCCCATCTGGGTAAGGTGGAACGGCCCATGGTGGTGCGTGACCAATGGACCTATCATTCCAGACTTTATGAAGCGGCAGCCTTTGTAAAAACACAGGAAAACCTGGAATATGTGCAGTTAAACTCCTTTGGGTGCGGTTTGGATGCCGTAACCACCGATGAGGTAAAAAATATACTCAATGCTGCAGGAAAAATATATACGGTATTAAAAATTGATGAAGTCAATAATCTGGGTGCGGCTCGTATTCGTATTCGTTCCTTGATTGCAGCAATGGAAGATAGAAAAGAGAAGCAAGTAAAGGTACATAAAGGGGATGCGTCCCTAAAAAGAGTGATTTTTACAAAAGAAATGCGTAAGGATTATACCATTCTTTGCCCTCAGATGGCGCCTATTCATTTTGATATTTTGCAAGAGGCATTTCGCCACAGCGGATATCGCTTAGAAATTATGCAAACTATGGATAAAAGTGCCATTGATACAGGTCTAAAATATGTAAATAATGATGCCTGCTATCCTGCACTAATCACAGTTGGGCAGTTAATGAACGCACTTCTTTCAGGAAAATATGACTTGAATAAAACCGCTCTTTTGATTTCTCAAACAGGAGGCGGATGCCGTGCTACAAACTATATCGGTTTTATTCGGAAGGCTTTGGAAAATGCGGGTATGCCTAACATTCCTGTAGTTTCTATCAATGCTTCAGGACTTGAGAAAAACCCTGGCTTTACCATATCTGCTAAATTGGCGGATAGAGCATTGCGGGCGGCGGTATACGGAGATTTATTTATGAGGGTGCTGTATCGTGTGCGTCCTTATGAAAAAAAGAAAGGCTCTGCCAATGCACTGTATGAAAAGTGGAATCAGCGTGCAAAAGAAGACATCGTTCACGGAAACAGAAAGACATTTAAAGAAACCATTCAAAAAATAATAGCGGATTTTGATGCATTAGAAATTACCGATGAAGTAAAGCCAAGAGTTGGCGTAGTAGGTGAAATCTTGGTAAAATTCCATCCAACAGCCAATAATGATATTGTAAATTTATTAGAAGCTGAGGGTGCTGAGGTTGTAGTTCCTGATTTGCTCACATTCTTTTCCTATTGCGGTTATAACTGTGTGCAGAAACATCGGTACTTGGGCGGAAAATGGAAGAGTAAGGCTCTTGGATACACTGCAATGAAAGTGATTTCCTATTACCAAAAACCTTTGGTAGAGGCGTTGCAGGCTAGCAAGCGTTTTGATGCTCCAGAGGATATCCATAAGCTAGCAAGCATGGCAGAGCCTATTGTATCCTTATGTAACCAGACGGGAGAAGGATGGTTCTTGACAGCGGAAATGTTGGAATTGATACATTCAGGTGTAAATAACATTGTATGCACACAGCCTTTTGGTTGTTTGCCAAACCATGTGGTGGGCAAGGGTGTTATCAAAGAGTTACGCAGACAGCATCCTCTTTCTAACGTAGTTGCCATTGATTATGACCCAGGTGCTAGTGAAGTAAATCAGCTAAACCGTATGAAGCTAATGCTGGCAGTGGCTCGAAATAATTTGCAAAAAGAAACTGTGGAGGTAGCAAAACAACAACCAAGGATTCACTCCTTGCAAAGAGCTTCCTTTCATGTAGGAGAATGATTATCACAGGCTAGAAATTACCCCTTCTAGCCTTTACCCGAAAAACTTGTTTTTTCGGGTATTTTTTATTGGCGACAAGAGTTATAAGATAATAAAAAAGGGTATTTGCAGTCATTTATGCAAATACCCTAATTATGTTATGAAACAACTCTTTTGTATGTGACGAAAGAGAAAGAAATTCCTTTTTCTTCGAAGGTTTCGCTTTGGTGGGTAAGCTCCCATTCATGAGAAGCATCCAGATTTTTTAGATACGTATCCGCAGGAAAAGAGGAGGCGAATTTGGTGATGTAAGCAGTATCGCAATAAGGCAAAAACTCCTCATATACACTGCCTCCGCCAACGATATAACAATCCTTGTCAGGATACTGCTTTACCGTATCCACCACTTCCGCAATGCTATGGCATAGTATGGCACCTTCGCAAGCATACTGGGTGTTATTTGTCAGTACAATATTGATACGGTTGGGCAGGGGAGTCTTTTTGGGGAAGGACTCCAGAGTTTTACGCCCCATAATAATAATATTATCCGTAGTTTTGGTGCGGAAAAAGTTCATATCTTTTGAGAGCCTTGCAAGCAGTTCTCCTTGGTATCCAATACCCCAGTTTTCATCAACAGCTGCAATGAGAATCATTTGTGTTCCTCCTTAGTGAATATGGTTCTTTTTTTAAATGGCAATAGGCACTTTGCCGATGCCAGCACCATACTGATAGTTTTCCACCACAAAATCATCTACTGTAAAGTCATAAAAGTTTTTGACATTGGGGTTTAATGTAACTTTTGGTGCAGGCAGTGGCTCTCTTTCTAGCAGGGTTTTCACAAGAGGGATATGCCTGTCATAAATATGCATATCTGCAATTACGTGTATCAACTCACCAGGTTCTAAACCGCTTACCTGTGCAAACATCATCACCAAAGCAGAATATTGCACCACATTCCAGTTATTTGCCGCCAAGGTATCTTGGGAGCGTTGGTTTAGCACAGCGTTTAGCTTATTTCCTGTTACATTAAATGTCATGCTGTAGGCACAAGGGTATAAGTTCATTTCGGATAAGTCGCTAAAGGTATAAATATTTGTCATAATTCTACGGCTGTAGGGGTTATGCTTTAGGTCATACAATACACGGTCTACTTGGTCAAACTCGCCTTCTTTGTACTTGTGCTTAATGCCTAGCTGATAGCCGTAGGCCTTGCCGATAGAGCCTGTTTCATCTGCCCAAGAATCCCAGATGTGGCTGTTTAAATCATGAATATTGTTGGATTTTTTTTGCCAAATCCATAATAATTCATCAATGGCTGCCTTCCAGTTGGTATATCTTAGTGTTAATAAGGGAAATTCTTTTGATAAGTCATAGCGGTTAATGACACCAAATTTTTTTATGGTATAGGCGGGTGTGCCATCCTCCCAGTGGGGGCGAACCTTCTCATTCTCTGTAGAAAATCCGTTTTCCAGTATATCACGGCAATTTTGAATAAAAAGAGTATCTGCGTTGCTCATGTATCTCATCCTTTCTGGCTTGGTACAAGTCCTTTTGGTAGTTAGATAGTATTATAGAATAAAAAAGAGCCTTTGGGTAGGGGAAAAGCATCTTTTTTAATATTCAGAAATGTGGCAAAAAAAGACAAAAAAAATAAAGACAACACCCTATGGCTCATATGTCCATAAAATATTGCCTTTTACTGCGTCTTCAGGGACTCGAACCCTGGACCCACTGATTAAGAGTCAGTTGCTCTACCAACTGAGCTAAAGACGCATAGTATCATTGCTGACTGCATGGAATATAGTAACACATCCCAGTTAAAATGTCAAGAAATAAAATTAAATGTTTTTTAACTAGATTTTTTTCGACTAGATTATTGTAAGGATGATAATTGGTGAAGTACAATGATATTTAGTGTACTACAATAGTATCGGAAGGTTCCACGTATTGTGGGTTTAATTGGAACGTAAGAAAAGGAGAAAAGCATATGAAACAGCCAATGTTACCAAAGGATGTTTTTTTAATCATAAACCAGCTAAATGAAGCGGGGCATGAAGCCTATATTGTGGGAGGATGTGTGAGAGATTGCATATTGGGCAGAGAACCCAAGGATTGGGATATCACCACATCGGCTGAGCCTGAGGAGGTAAAGGGGATTTTTTCTCATACTTTTGATACAGGCATTCAGCATGGAACGGTAACGGTGGTGCTTCACAAAACCAATTATGAAGTTACTACCTATCGTGTGGATGGGGATTATGAGGATTGTCGTCATCCCAAGGAGGTTTCTTTTACAAAAAGCTTAAAGGAAGATTTACTACGTCGGGATTTTACTATGAATGCCATTGCCTACCACCCATCGTTAGGGTTTCAGGATTTTTTTCATGGTATGGAGGATATTGAAAAAAAATGCATACGGGGCGTAGGAGATGCGGCAAAAAGATTTCAAGAAGATGCCCTTAGAATGCTAAGAGCCTTGCGGTTTTCAGTGCAGTTAGGGTTTACTGTGGAGGAGGCTACTTACTCTGCGTTGGTGGAGCATAAGGCTTTGATTGGCAATATCAGTGCCGAAAGAATCCACGAGGAGCTTCATAAGCTATTGATGGGTAACTATATTCAAAATATGCGGTTATTGTGGGAATCTGAGCTTTTAGGAGAGATTTCCATGCCGTTACAAAAGACCATGGAAGGTTACGGCGAAAGTATCATTACCCAACTACAGGGGGCTCCTTTTGATGGAGAAATTCGATGGGGGTTATTGTTACAACACTGGAAGGCTAGTGCTGTGAAAGAGTTGTTGAAGTATTTAAAATTTGACACCAATACCCTCCGTAGGGTGGTGGGCTTGGTGGAAATGCTCCCTATGGCATTGCCCCGAAATGAATATGAAATCCGTAAGGCTATGGGCAAGTTTGGTGCCGAGATGTTGTGCAAACATCTGGAGATGAAGGCTCTTTTGGGAGATAAGGAAGCACTAAAAATCATAGAAAAAGTGCAGGAATTACTGGAGCGAGGAGATTGCTACTGCTTGAAACAGCTAAATTTTTGCGGGGAGGATGTAATGGCACTGGGTGTGCCTAAGGGGCCAAAAATTGGAGAAATATTGGGATACCTTTTGGATGTGGTGCAACAAAATCCTTCTGCCAATGAAAAAGCTCTGTTACTTTCTTATGCAAGAGAGTATTGCGAGAAGGAATAAATTTTTACAAAAATCCCCACACTCTTGTGAAAAAAATCAAAGACAGATGATTTATAATATGTAAAAAATTATTTACAATAGGGGCTTTTACACAATTTGACGGATATTTTTCTGTGGTGCTTCATACTATGAAAACAGGGAAGTTGTAATAGAAATGGAGCGGTTACAGGGGGAATTTAAGTATGGAAGATAATTATGCAAAAATATTACGGGATGGTTATGGCATCCGTTTTTATAGCGGTATGCGTGCACGTACCGGTTTTGTAGCAAAAACTGATAGAGGGTTAAAAGAAATAAAAAAAACACAGCGTTCTATGGCTGAAATTGTGTTTGAGCATAAAGCAAAAGAACATTTATATCAAAAAGGGTTTCAAAATATCGGGCGGTTTTGCACTACAGTAGAGGGTAGCCCCTTTTTTACCTTGGATACAGTACAATATACGGTGGAAGATGCCGTTTCGGCACAGCCTATGGATGAAAGTAAGGAAGAAAGCTTTTTAAAAGGTGCGGAGGTTTTGGGGGAACTGCACCAAGCCTCGGCAGGCTTTTGTTGTGAGGAAAAAAGGAGTAATCTAGGCACTTTGCCCAAGCTATATGAACGCAGAAAAAATGAACTGATGAGAATTAAAAAAAATATTGATAAAAAAAGCAGTTATAATCCCTTGGATTTAATGGTGAAGCAAAATTTTAGTTATTATATTGAAAAAACTGACGAGGCCTTATCTCTTTTGCTTTCATGTGGCTACGAACAAGCAATTCAGCGTGCGGAGGAGGAAAAGGTGCTTTGCCATAATGCCTTTAAGGGTGACAATATTCGTTGTATGGAAAGCGGGGAGCTACATATAACAGGCTTTGAGGAATGTGCCTATGACACTCCCTTGGTGGATTTGGTGTCATATTTAAGGCGATTTTTAAAAAAGACAGATGGCGGAGTTGGTACCGCAGAAGAAATGATGTATCGCTATCATGAAAAAAGACACTTAAGTAAACAAGATATGAATATTATCGTGGGTATCTTAACATACCCTGATAAGTTTATGCGGCTATGCAATGAATACTATAATAAAAGACAGGTATGTATTTCTCCTGCGGTGAGAGAGCGTATGGAGGTATGTATTGCCGAGAAGGAAAAGCAGGATTTATTTTTAGAAGAATTTCGTAAAATTCAGTGGAAGTTTTCGTGAAAAAAGTAGGGAAAACTAAGTTTAGGGTATCGGAGGAGCCGATGCCCTTTTTTTAGTTACTGAATAAAAGGGAGAAAGATTTTTATACTATACATTGACTGTGGAAATAAACTGTGTTACTATATATTTACCCCACGGGTGGGGGGTGTAATCGTATGAGGAAGGCGTGGTGAGTCGATGAAGCAAAAATTTGATGTTACAGGTATGACGTGCAGTGCGTGCAGTGCTCATGTGGAAAAAAGCGTAACTAAGCTAAAGGGCGTAAAAAAAGTAAATGTAAACCTACTGCAAAATTTTATGGTGGTAGAATATGACGAAGGACTTGTGCAGGCAGATACCATCATTGCCGCCGTGAAGGATGGGGGGTACGGAGCCTCTGTGCATGGCGGTACGGATGAAAAAAAGATACAGCCCCAAGCTCAAACAGCAACAGACGAAAGTCAGCACATGAAAAAACGCTTACTATATTCTTTTTTGTTTTTGATTCCTTTATTTTATCTATCTATGGGGCATATGATGGGGCTTCCCTTGCCGCAGATACTAATTGGCCATGAGAACATGATGTCATTTGCTTTAACACAGCTTTTTTTAACCATCCCTGTGTTATGGATAAATCATAAATATTTTGATGTGGGATTTCGTGCTTTATGGAATCGTTCCCCCAATATGGATACGCTGATTGCCATGGGTGCGACGGCGGCTGTTACCTACAGTATATTTGCACTTTATGCCATGGGTTATCATTTGGGTAGAGGGAATGTGGAAGCCGCCCATACCTATACCATGAGTTTATATTTTGAATCGGCGGCCATGATTGTAACACTTATTACCGTAGGAAAATATATGGAAAGCCGTTCTAAGGGAAAAACCTCCGAGGCTATCACAAAGCTTTTAAACCTCGCTCCCCAAAAGGCGACTGTACTGCGGGAAGGGTCAGAACAAGAGATTCCTATGGAAGAAGTAGTCGTGGGAGATATTGTTATAGTGCGCCCAGGGCAGAGTATCCCTGTGGATGGAGTGATTACAGAAGGAAGCACTGCTGTGGATGAATCTGCCTTGACAGGAGAAAGTATTCCTGTGGAAAAGAAAGCGGGAGATTCGGTAATCGGTGCAACAGTGAATAAAAGCGGTTATATTCAGTTTCGTGCTACCAAGGTGGGCAGTGATACTACTTTGGCACAAATCATTGAGCTGGTAGAAGAAGCAGGAGCATCCAAGGCACCCATTGCCAAACTGGCGGATAAGGTTTCGGGAATATTTGTACCGGTGGTGATTTGCATTGCATTGGTATCGGCAGTGATATGGATGGCTGTGGGAGCAGATTTTGTATTTGCCCTTTCCATTGGCATTGCCGTATTGGTAATATCCTGCCCTTGTGCATTGGGGCTTGCTACACCCACCGCCATTATGGTAGGTACAGGAAAAGGTGCAGAAAACGGAATTTTAATCAAATCTGCGGAAAGTTTGGAAATCG
>JAAYQI010000270.1 GCA_012519385.1 Candidatus Epulonipiscium sp. | reverse complement strand
TAATAAAAAGAACACCAGTGCAAGCATAGCACAAGCAAATAGTATAGTATCATCTGCAAAAAATCTTACCAGCACTGTTCCAAGACATGCTCCTACAATAAAAAAAGCAATGAAACTATACTATTTGCTTGTGCTATGCTTGCACTGGTGTTCTTTTTATTATTTAAAAAAAGAGCCTGAGGTAACATGGCTATAGGTAATGAAACAAAGTTTTGCAAGTAAGACTACAGTTTACGAAAAAAATGGATAATATTTGGAATTGTTACATTTTTATTTCAAGTTGCATTTTTTGGTCACAACAAAAGGGCTTTTTGTTATACTACAATCATATGATTGTGAATTATTTAGGAGGAAGCAAAAATGACAATAAAGAAACTATTGGCATCTATCGCGGTAATATGTGCTTTTTCGGTCGATTGCAATGTATTCGCCGGACAAATGGTAAACATGAGATTGCTTTATGATGGAAAAATGCATAATTATAGTGCACAAGCCATTCATATAAAAATTGATAACGTCGCATTAGAAACAACAGATATGCCGCCCATTGTGCTCAACGACAGAACTTTGGTTCCTGTACGTGCGGTATCCGAGGCACTTCATGCAGAGGTTGCTTGGAATCAAGAATTGAAAGAAGTATACATCGTAAAAGATGAAAATATTGTGGTAATTCAAGTGGACAATGCAAAAGGTACTAGAAACGGTACAGTTTTTGAGATGGATGTGGCAGCAAAAATTGTAAATGAACGTACCATGATTCCTTTACGTGCAATAAGCGAAGCATTGGGATGCGATGTGCAGTGGGATGCAGGTACAAGGACGGCTTCCATTTTTTCCAAAGAAACAGCACCCCCAAAGGATAACAGCACTTCTCAAAATAATGGTGCATCTCAAAATAATGATACTTCTTCTCAAAATAACGGCGCATCTTCCCAAGGAACGGGGATTTCTGTTACCAATGTGACACTTCCATCTGCAAATGCAGAAGAAACATATTTTATTCAAGCAAATGGTGAAATAGCAAAATATGAAACTGTTTTTGTAGATGATAAAAGATTGGTTATAGATATTTACCAAGCAGAAAATAAGTTGGCTTCTAATATTGCGGTTAATAACAGCCCTGTGGTATCAGGGATTCGCACAGCACAGCATCAAGTGGATAAAAATATCATTACAAGAGTAGTATTTGATTTAAAATATGCGGCTAAAAGTAATGTGGTAAAAGAAAGTGATACAAAAAGCTTACGTATTTCTTTTGATACTTCGGAGGTTCCTGAAGAAAATAATTCTTCAACAAACACAACAATTATAGCGGATACTCTCAAAAATATGAGTTATGATTCTGCGGCACAAGTGTTATCCTTGAAAAAAGAAAAAAGGCTTCCTATTGATTCCATACAGCATACGGATAACTATTTGCTCAAAAAGTATTCCATTACATTGCCAGGGGACTATGAGGATGACTATGGTTATGGTAAGTATGAAATCAATAATAGTGAACTGAATTCTATCCAAGTTTCTACTGAGCAAGGACAAACAAAGCTTGTGTTTGACGAAAAGAAAATTAAAGCTTATACCATAACAGAGGATGAAGATTATGTTTATATTCATGTTCAGAATCCGAAGCAGGTGTATAACAAAATAGTTGTTTTGGATGCAGGTCATGGGGGAAATGACCCGGGAACCAGCGGAAACGGCTTGCAAGAGAAAAAGCTGACATTACAGTTAGCACAAAAGGTATATCAAAAATTAGAGCAAAATGGAACAATTAAAGTATATATGACTAGAGTGGATGACAGCAGGCCTGCAAATGCCGATAGAGCAGCTATGGCAAATGAAATTGCTGATGTATTTATTTCAATACATATGAATTCGGCGGACACTCCTACTGTAAAAAATCCCCTCCCTAATGGTACGGAAACATTATATAAAGTACATAGCACCGATGTGGAAGGGAAACTCACCAGTAAAATGGCAGCTACTATTATGCAAAGAAATGTTATAAGCAGACTGGGTACGAATGATAGGGGTCTTAAGCATCGGGATGATTTATTGGTGCTAAATGCCACAAAAATACCTGCAATTATTGTGGAAACGGTATTTTTATCCAATGCCGGAGATGCCTTGAAAATTTCACAGGAAAACTATCAAAATGAAGCTGCAGAAGCAATTTATAATGCTATTGTGGAGATGACAAATTATAGGTTAAGATAAATTAGCAAAATACCTAATATGGGAGAGGAGCGGGTGAAATGCAAGAAAAGCTGGATATACTCAAGAAAATGATTCAAGAAAGCGAAAATATTGTTTTTTTTGGCGGTGCGGGTGTTTCCACAGAAAGCGGAATACCTGATTTTAGAAGTGAAAATGGTATATTTTCCGCAGTCAACAATTATGGTTACCGTCCGGAGATGATATTAAGCCATACCTTTTTTCTTACCCACCCGGACGTGTTTTTTGATTATTATAAAAAGACATTGTTATATCCTGATGCACAGCCTAACGAAGCGCATAAGGCACTGGCTAGGCTAGAAAAAGCAGGAAAATTAAAGGCTGTTATTACCCAAAATATTGATGATTTGCATCAAAAAGCAGGAAGTAAAAATGTACTGGAGCTACATGGCACCTTGTATAGAAATTATTGTATGAAATGTGGCAAGAAATTTCCTTTGGAGTATGTAATGCAAACAGAAGGAATTACCCGATGCGATAGCTGCCAAGGTATGGTTCGCCCTGATGTAGTGCTGTATGAGGAAGGTTTGGATGAAAAGGTGATTTCGGCGGCAATATATCATCTGAAACAGGCGGATATGCTGATTGTGGGTGGTACTTCTTTAAATGTATATCCTGCAGCAGGGCTAATTGACTATTATAGCGGGGATAAGCTGGTATTAATCAATAAATCATCAACTGGTTTTGACCATAGGGCTAACTTAATTATCTCCGAAAATATCGGCAGTGTTTTGAAGGAAATTTGAAATATCCATCTGCAAGAATCCTATTTTAATCTGAGGATTCTTGCAGATTTTTGCAAAAAAACAAAGAAAAATCTGAATTAAAATATTTTTTTTAAAAAACTGCTTGACATTTTGAAAAGTCTTTGATAATATAAATACTGCACTGCGAACATTGAAAATAAAATAGCATAAGAAATAAATTGCAACCCAAGTCAATTAAGACAAAGATTTTTTGTAGGTTTTAGATAAAAAATCTACAGCCAGACATACTGGCGCAGAGGAAAACTTTAATATAAGAGTTTGATCCTGGCTCAGGATGAACGCTGGCGG
>JAAYQI010000269.1 GCA_012519385.1 Candidatus Epulonipiscium sp. | reverse complement strand
GGAGTGCCTATGATAAGTATAGCTGTTATGAACTATATTACCGATAAACCTCCTACTAACCTATGCAAGTGGAGTTTGCTCAAAAGAACCTTATAGTAATATTTCGCATTGTAGCAGAAAATTTCATCCGTCCCAAAACGCCGTAACTCATAGGAGAGTTATGGCGTTTTTTCAATTCGTATCAAAACTGAAAATGCTTGTCAATGACGCATTAAACCATTATGGTTTGGTGCGTTTTTTTATTTTCAAGATATATAAATATTTCAGATTAATGGCAGGTCGCTCCCCTCCTTTTTGAATTTAAACCTAAATCAAATTCAAAAAAAGGAGGAAAATTCAATGTCATTTTATGTAACGATTAAAAATTCACAGGGACAAGAAATCAGAGTAAAGGTTTCTTTGGAAATATATGAGCTTTTTGAAGCAGAACACAAAGAACAAGAGCGTTTCAGAAAAGAACAGGAACGCCACGGCTCCGATGAAGATGTGGAGGGCGATATAGCCGGATACTATCACAGTGGGCGTACACAGCCTGTTGATGAGCAGGCTATTCAAAGGCAGGAGTTTAGAACAGCTTTGCAGATTATTAAAGGCTGCTCGCCTACCCAGCAAAGAAGATTTTACTTAAACCGTATTTTGGGATATTCCTTTGCTGAAATAGCAAGGAAAGAAAACTGCTCGGAAGGTGCTGTGAGGAAATCCGTCAATGAGGTTTCAAGCAAAATAAAAAACTTTATGAAATAAGGGTACGGATTACCACTACTTCTGTCCTATATAGTAGAGGGATAAATTTTAAGTAAGATTTGTCGGCTCGCTGTTCTTTGAAAATTGAATATCAGTGTAGAGATATTTGCTCTCTTTATGTAAGCACCGAAGTAAGACCGCCAAGACCCCCTGCAAGGTTTATGCCTTGTAAACAAGATAGCATCAAAGGGTATGAGCGATAAGTCTGAGGACTTCTAAAAGCAGTGGTACTGTGCAATATGCGACGAACATAGAGAAAATCAAAACATCAATCCGTGTCCCACGGTCAACGGGATATTCTGCGAATACGGTGGACAGCTTAGTCACCTATCATTAACACCTATCGGCGGAATAATGCAGCTTAAACCATAAGCTAATCTCTACACTCCTTTGTATCGGGGGTGAGCAGTAGCATAATCCGGTTATGTGATAATACGATACAGTTACACTCTTGTGAGATGCAAGACTTGTCCCCATAAATTGGAAATGGTTTATGGGGCATAGTGTTTCATTTGATAAGAAACTATAAAAGGATTTGGAGGTATGAATATGAATAATCAAGATTTAGTGGATATTAAAGATGTATGCGTAGATAAAACCTTGCCAAAGGAAAAACGCATTGAGGAATATGTGAAGCAGATTAAAGACCCCTATCGCTTTCGATGCGGCAAGTTTACGGTGTCCGTCAGCTTTTCCGACAACGGCTTATCCTTGGAGGATTGCGTTGCCGGAATTATAGTATAAATAAGATTTGACTTTCTCGCTTTAAAGTGGTATTCTGTTTGTGGAAAAAGAATTTAATAGGCAAGCTATCACTCTTTATTTTACAGGGAAAGTCCGTGTAAAAATAAGGAGTGTTTTTTTATGTCTAAAATATACAGAGCTGCTCTCTATATGCGTATTTCCTATGCAGATGATAAGAGCAAAGAAAGCGAAAGCCTTACCAATCAGCGAAAACTCATTGAGGATTATATTAAAAATTTTCCCGATATTGAAGTCGTTTGCGAAAAATTAGATGACGGCTACACAGGACTTCTCTTTGACCGTCCTGCGTTCAAAGAAATGATGCAGGACATTATAGATGAAAAGATAAACTGCGTTATTGTGAAAGACCTCTCCCGTCTTGGACGAGAATACATCGAAACAGGCACTTATTTGAGAGAGGTTTTCCCTCAATACGGAGTGCGATTTATTGCTATATCCGAGGGTATCGACACAGCAAAAGATGAAGATTTAAGCGGGAAACTTGATGTTACATTAAAAACGCTTATGAACGATGCTTACAGCCAAGATATATCCAAAAAGACAAGAAGTGCCTTGGAAACCAAACGCAGGAACGGAGAGTTTGTGGGTGCTTGCCCTATTTACGGTTATAAGCGTGACGAAGAACAGAAAAATATTCTTGTTATCGACGATTATGCAGCGGAGATTGTTCGTGAAATTTTCAAGCTAAAAAAAGACGGTATGAGTGCTGCCAAGATAGCAGAAAAGCTCAACTCTCAAGGTGTCCTTTCGCCCTTTGAGTACAAGAAAGACCGAGGTTTGCCTACTCCCAAAGGGGGCTTTGCTGATAGCGATAACAGCAAATGGTCAGCGACTACTATTATTCGTATGCTCAAAGATGATACTTATATCGGCACACTTACACAGGGAAAACAAACCACCTTCAGCTACAAGCTGAGGAATAAAAAGCTCCTGCCGCAAAATGAATGGTCGATTGCCTACAATGCCCACGAACCCATTATTGAAAAGCAGGATTTTGACCTTGTGCAAAAGCTGATGAACATAGACACAAGAACAGCTCCCAACGAGGATAATGTTTATCTGTTTTCGGGTATTTTGATTTGTGGCTGCTGCGGCACTCGTATGACCCGCAAAACCGTGCCATACAAGGATAAGAAGTATTACTACTACTTCTGCCCCAAGGGTAAGAAAAACGGCTGTACCGGTTCTAAGATGATAAAGGAAACCGAGCTGATAGGCTGTATCACAGACAGCGTGAAAATGCACATCAACAATGTGCTGAGTCTTGATGAACTGCTCAGCAGCCTTACTGAAAAGAAGATTACCCATAAGGTGTTTGAAAAATACACCACCCAATTACAGGATATTCAAAATCAAATTGACAAGATTTCTGTATTCAAAACAGGTATGTATGAAAGTATGCTGGACGGCATTATTTCAAAGTCTGAATTTACGGATATGAAAAAGCAATATGATTTTAACCTTGTCCGTCTAAACGGTGCCAAAGCTGTTGTAACGGCTGAGTATGAAAAAGCAAAGGCAAATGAAGATGAAAAGATGCGTTGGATAAAGCACTTCAAGAACTTCAGTGAAATGGAAAATATATCCCGAAGTGCTATTGTGCAGTTAATTCAGCATATCACCATCGGTGCAGATATGGAAATCCACATCAAATTTCGCTATCAAGCTGAATTTGATAAAGCTCTTACAATATTTAATTCTCAAAGAAAGGCGGTATAAGAATGGCGAGAAAAAGCAGAAAAAATATAACCACTATGCCCGATATAGCAAGTAATCTCTTAAAGACGGCAGTTTATATTCGCCTTTCAGTTGAGGATAATAAAAATCGTGGTAATTCGGTGGATACACAAAAGCAAATCATAGAAAATTTTATTGCAATTACTCCGGAACTGGAGATTTACGACAGCTATATTGATAACGGACTGACAGGCAGAAACTTTGACCGCCCCGAATTTAACCGTATGCTTGATGATATTGAAAAAGGCAGGATACAGTGCGTTGTTGTAAAAGACCTCTCTCGCCTTGGCAGAAACTCTATCAGTACAGGATATTATGTGGAAAAGCACTTTCCACTCCGTGGAGTGCGTTTTATTGCCGTCAATGATAATTTTGACACAGCAAATGATTTTAATAACGGCAGTGGTATTATACTCCCTCTAAAAAATATGATAAACGAAGCTTATTCAATGGACATAGCAAAGAAAATCAAAGCACAGCAACAGCAAGCGATGCGTGAGGGACAATTTGTAGGTGCAAGACCTCCATATGGTTATAAGAAATCTCCCGAAGATTGTCACAAGCTGGTTATTGATGAAGTGACAGCTCCGGTTGTGAAAAGAATATTTGAAATGTCAAGCGAAGGTGTTGGACTTGCTCCAATTTGCAGAGCCTTAAACGAGGACAACATACTACCGCCTTCCCAATACGCCCAAAGTCAAGGGATTATCAGCCATAAAAACTTACTTGGCAATGGAAATTGGCAAACTCGTACATTGATGAAAATTCTATCCTCAGAGGTTTATATGGGCGATTTGGTACAGGGTAAATCAAAATCAGTTAATCGCAAGCAGATGCCAAACTCAGAGGATAAGTGGATTATTGTAAAAGATACCCACGAACCGATTATTGACAGAGCATTATTTGCAAAGGTACAAGAAATCCGTGCAGAGAAATCGGAAAAGAAAAGCGGAGAATGGACGGAGAATATCTTTAAGGGTAAAATCGTTTGCGGTTACTGCGGTAAAAATCTTCACAGGCAACGAGTACCGAGAGCAAGAGATATTATCTATATTTTTCATTGTATCTCCAATACTCGCATTGCCAAAGGCTCCTGTGACGGTCATATCTACTTCAAAGAAGATGATTTGAAACAGGCAATAATCAAGGTGATTGATGTGCAGTCAGACATTCTTTTGGGTAAGAATATTCGATTGCAGCACAAATATAAAGCCTTTGAAAAGCAAATGTTTGAAACCGACAAAGAACTCTTGGCTATTGCAAAAGAAGTTGAGAAAAATCAAAAATATCTTAAAACACTATATGAAAATCTTGTGCTTGGCATTATTGATTTGTCCGAATACAAAGAAATGAAAAGCGGTTATGAGGTAAAAATCGAACAAGGCAGGCAAAAACATTTTGAAATCACTTCAAAAAAGGAAAGCCTAAATCAGCAAATAGGACAGTTTGATGCTCTTACAAACGAAGTAAACTCCATTCATTCCACAAAACAGCTTAATAGAGAAATCATTGAAAAGCTTATTGAGCGAATTGTGGTAAAAGACGATAATTCCATTGATATTATCTTCACTTTTCAAAATGCGTTCCCATTGGTTGAGGAGGTGCTGTCAAATGGAAAATAGAGCTATTGCAATGTATATTCGTCTTTCTGTGGAAGATAGCAAAACCGATAGCTTGAGCATTGAGGGACAACGAAAAATCATTACAAAGCACTTGAAAGCCCTCCCCGAATATGCTTATTCCGAAGTGTTGGAGCTTGTAGACAACGGTTATAGCGGTACCAATTTTGAAAGACCTGCAATGACAGAACTCATTGATTTGGTAAATCAAAATAAGGTTGCTTGTATTATTGTAAAGGACTTTTCCCGTTTTGGTCGCAATATGCTTCAAACAGGATACTTTCTTGAAAAAGTATTTCCACTTTTTGAAACTCGCTTTATCGCTGTTACCGACAATTACGATAGTGAAAATTACCGGTACAACAGCGGTGGTTTAGATGTAACTTTCAAATATCTAATCAGTGAGTATTACAGCAAGGATTTGTCAGTAAAGTCTAAATCTGCAAGACACGCAAAAATGAAACGAGGTGAATATGTTTCCACCAATGCAATGTATGGATACAAGCTGGATAAAGAACGAAAGCTGGTTGTTGACGAGCCTGCTGCCGAAAATGTGCGAATGATATTTAGCTTGGCTTTAGATGGTAAATCAGCATCAGAAATCAAAGCCATATTATATCAGCATAAAACACCTACACCGGCAGAATACAAAGCTTTGAATGGCAAAAAACACTATGATATTTCGAGATGCAATAATATTTGGAATAGCAGCTCTATACTTCGTATCCTTTATGATGAACGATACACAGGCACCTATATTATGGGTAAAACCGAAGTGAAATCAGTAGGCAGCCGTGGTGTAAAACACACAGATGAAAGCAAGTGGTATAAGATACCTAACGCACATCCGGCAATTATTGATAAAGCTGATTTTGACAAGCTACAAGAAATGCTGCTACGGTTCCAATGTCCTAAAGACAAGAAGAAACAGTTTCCGCTAATGGGGAAAATCTTTTGTGGTTGCTGTGAACACGCAATGCAAAGAATAGCTAAAAAAACACCTGTATTCCGTTGCCGATACACAGATGTTATTCAAGATTTTTCTTGCTACAACCTTTCTATTACCGAACAAGAAATATCGAACATAATATTTCAAATACTTAGGAAGCAAGCAGAGGTTATATTTGCACTGAATGAAGTAACCGATACCGCACCACTTGAATTTACGCTCAAGCAGCAGGATTTATATGCCAAACAAATTGCAGATATGAAAGCTCTAAAAACAAGGCTATATGAACAGCTTATGATGAAGGAAATATCTCTTGATGAGTACAAGCAATGTAAAGATAATATTGATGTCAAGCTAACCCTTATCACGAATAGCTACAACAATACCACCCAAAGGAATGACCAGCTTCTGCATACCCAAGAGGAAAAAGAAAAAAGACTGTCGGTAGCAAATAAAATCACTGTCCAAAAGTCACTGACAAAGGAACTGGTTGATTTACTGATAGATAAAGTAAGTGTCTTTCCAAACAATCAAATTGAAATTGCATGGAAGATTAAGGATTTTATCAGTTAATATATTAAAGAGCCTACGAATTTCAGTAATTCGTGGGCTTTTTAATGTATTAAGGCGTTTGGCCCAAAAAAGATTAGAATTATTTTTTAGTTTTAGCTTGACATATGGGTGTCTTAAATCATGAAATCTAATTTTTCTCATCCCATGTTTTTTTAAGACTTTTGGAAATTTATGACTAATATAGTCAGGTTTTAATAGATCTCCTTGTTCATTGACTCAAAGAAAATCTTCATATTGCGTATGATACATATTTCCAAATAATTTTTTATTTTCTTCCTTTATCTCAATCAATTTGTAAACAAAAGTTTCAATAAATGGAGTGATAGGAAAGGTTGCTTTGCTATTTTTGGTTTTAAAAGCATTTTCTCTTATGACAGTGGTTGTTTTTCTGTTAATGCTTGTTGTAATGACTGTTCGATTTAAAGTAAAGACTTTATTTTCAAAATCGAAGTCACTTAGGCAAATTCCCAAGGCTTCTGATTTTCTTAAACCAAAAATCGAAGCAAAAAAGATAGGTGCTATGATAGCTTCTTTATTTGCTAAATTTAATAACTCTACTATTTCTTCAGCAGTGTAGGTAACTACATCATATACTTCGTCTGCACCTTTAATGGGTTCCAAAAGCGTAACAATATTTTTTCTATGAACTCTTTTTTATAGGCAAAAGTTAAAGAAGCAGAAAGTAGAGCCCTATGGTTATTCAGTGTCTTTGGAGATAAGTTTTTTTTCCTTTTACAATGAAATATTCCTCTAAATCACCAGTTGTTAGGTTTTCTAGGAGAATGCTCTTTTCGGAAAAATATGGTATTAAATGTGCATTTAAAATACTTCGATATTTTCTGAGGTTTTAAGTGAGAACTTCTGCGAGTGAAGTTCAACATACCATTTTAAAAAAGCAACAAATTCCCTAATACTATGGTCAATTTGGACTTTGTTCTCATATGATTCCATGAGTTGTCTTAGTTTTTTTTCGGCTTCTCTTTTGTTGCCTTTTTTGTATTCAACATCAAGAGTTTTGCCTATTTGCCGAGTTTTACCATTTTTTTTGTCGGTAACTCTTATAAAAGCTCTGTATTTTTTCCCTGATTTTGATAAACTGCCTGTAACGTGGTTTTTTTTCATTAAGATATCTTCCTTTCTTTTTCAACAAAATTAATAACACCAATTTTAGCAATCAAAATTTTATTTTTGATTTTGAAAGATTTAATTTTATTTGTTTTTATTAGCTCATAACAGCTTGTCTTTCCAATTTTCAGCATTTTGCAAACAGTAGCAACATCCACAATATCATCGTACTTTTCAAACATATGAATCATCCTTTCTTAATATTTAAATAAATTCATAACCTTATAGTATTAATGAAAAATATTTAATATCTAAAAAAGGTGTTCGAGCTTACCTAATTTATGTTAGATAGATACACTTTTATTAAATCTGGTCTATTTTCACCATGCCCGAGGTTTTTGCTTACTTGATTCCATGCTTGCATAGGTGTATAGTTTTGGCTCCTTAGTTCGTTATACAAATTTTGAGCATACATTTTTCTGATACTGTGTATGGTAGTATTTGTATACTTCTTATCTAAATTTGTGGCCTTCATGGCTCGTCTGACAGCTTTATTTAGGCTATTGCTTTGAATGGCACAAATACGATCATTTTGAGTATTTGGAGCACTTACAAGGGTTTTAAGATAGTCGATATCCTCTTGTTTTGTAACCGGTATTTCCCGACTGCGTTTTCCTTTGCCGTCAATCACTTTTATCGTTGCAGAGGTATCTGTGATATGGATATCCTTATATTTTAATTTACAGATTTCTTCGGAACGCATACCGGTTATTTTGGCAATCTGTAAGCCAACTTTTCCATATCCCTGTGAATTCTGGAGATATGTTTTAATTTTTTGAAAATCTTTTGGGGACATAGTGCTATTGCGAATTTTAGAATTGTTGGGGGATGGTGGTAATGTATAACCAATGAGAGAAAGGTTAGTATGATAACAAGAATTGATGATATGAGGAAGTTTATGAAAGGCTGAATAATAGCATTTCAAAGTCTCTCTACTACAAGTTTCTGATTTTAAGTTCAGAAAGCCCTGAATATGCGTATATTCTAAATGCTTGCATAGTTTAACTTCAGGGTGGTTCTCTTTTAAATAATTAGCGAATTGTGAATAAATATTTAGAAGGTTCCTTCTATCTGCATAGCTATAGATATTACTTTTGTTTTTATTTTCTTGATGTTTTATAGAATGCTTGTCTGCTCCCAGTTTACAACAACTTTCTACAGCACAATATAGTTGCCGTTTTAAATTCATATAATCACTTCCTTAAAAAGAAAAAGCTTTATCTTGTCTGCGGTCGGCATTGACAGCACTCCTAATGTCGTGCGTTAATGCCAACCGTCAGACAAGATAAGTAAAAGTTCAGGCTATTCCTCGTTAATATTAACGAAAATGTAGGCTCTAATGATTTAAAAAGCCCATCAGCTGTAAAAGCTGAAATATTAAAGTTCTTGTATTTCTACAATTCGGAAATCCTTTGTAGAGAAATTATAGTTAAATATAAACCTATAATTCTTTTTCAACTGTTTTTGAACCAAGTCCTGATTTAATGAGTATGTAGAAAAAAACTCATTTCCTATTTTGTTAACTCCACTTATTTGCAAATATGGCACCTTGCCTTTTGAAATCTTCTTATTTACGTTAATTAATTTACATTCTGCTGTTATTCTCATAGCAATAACCCCTTTCTTTTTAACCTCTTTTGTGTTACAACTATAACTCCTCTTTTATATATTTTTTATATACAAACTTATAATATGCATTTATATTTAATTTTACTACTGGGCTTAATAATGCAAAAAAAAGACCTTACGGTCAATAAGGTCTTAAATGCAGTCGTATAAAATAATATCGTATAAATTCTCTGAATTCATTTATTTTCCTTTTAGCTTGATCATAAACATTATCAATATCATTAAATGATTTAGCAATTCTAAGACCAGCTAGATCATGTCCAGATGGATAAGTATAATAACAATCTTCACTTGTAGCGTATGTCTCAGCAAATACACTTAAAGGTAGATACGCAAAAATCATAACAAAAGCTAAAAACATAGAAATAATTCTATTCTTTACTTTGCTCATTAGTAACTCCTCCTTTCTTTTTTTTATATTAATTATCATATGCATTGATTGTTATAATTAAAAAAACTATTGCTTAATAAAAAAACAGGAGTTCATGTAAAAGAACTCCTGTTTACTATTTTAATTAAATAATTTTACCATGTTTCTTCTATTTCTTCATAATTTATTTCTGGTAAATCAATTATAACCGATACATAATCCTGTTTTTTTAAATAGTTTTCAGTATACTCCAT
>JAAYQI010000268.1 GCA_012519385.1 Candidatus Epulonipiscium sp. | reverse complement strand
TATGATTCAAACAGAAAATGAAGATTATGAAACATTTTGCAAGGCACTGCATTTTGTCAATGAAGTTCTGGCAAAGCAGTTGGTACGAGATGGAGAAGGTGCCACAAAGTTTATAGAGATATCTGTAACAGGTGCAGCAACAGAAGAAGATGCAAAAACCATTGCAAAATCCGTAGTTACTTCAAGCCTTGTAAAGACTGCAATGTTCGGAGAAGATGCAAATTGGGGCAGAATTCTATGTGCTATGGGATATTCGGGTATCCAGTTTAACCCGAATATGGTAGATATTGTGTTTGCAAGTTTGGCAGGCAGTATTTTGCTTATGGAAAAAGGCACACCCATTGTGTTTGATGAAGAAAAGGCGGCAACCATTCTTCATGAAAAAGAAATCACCGTACAAATTACACTGCAAGAAGGCAACGCCGCCGCAAAAGCATGGGGATGCGATTTAAGCTACGAATATGTAAAGATTAACGGGGAATACCGTTCTTAAAGATTAAGGGGAGGAATGTGGCATGACAAAAGCAATGCAGATTAGTATTGATAAAGCAAAAATACTGATGGAGGCTTTGCCTTATATCAAGCGTTTTTATAATAAAACTGTGGTCATCAAATACGGCGGCAGTGCTCTCATTAATCCCGATATCAAAGAAACTATTATACAGGATATTGCTTTAATGAAATTGGTAGGAATGCGCCCTGTTATTGTCCATGGCGGGGGGCCTGATATCAATGGGTTACTAAAAGCTATGGGAATAGAAACGAAGTTTGTAGACGGACTTCGGGTGACAGATGAAAAAACCATGGAAGTGGTGGAGATGGTTTTGGCAGGCAAGGTAAATAAAGGGATTGTTACCGATATTGAAACACAGGGAGTAAAGGCGGTTGGTGTCAGCGGGAAAGATGGCGGCATTTTAAAAGCAAGAAAAATAGAAAAAAGCGGTGTGGATTATGGGTGCGTGGGAGAGGTTTCTTCTGTAGACCCCAAACTGCTTCTTTCTTTGATGGATAATGAGTTTATCCCAGTGGTTGCTCCCATTGCCAAAGATGATGAGGGCAATACCTATAATGTGAATGCAGACTATGCGGCGGTTGCCGTTGCAGGGGCATTGCAGGCGGAAAAACTGGTGTTTTTGACGGATGTTGAGGGAGTAATGCGGGATGTGAAAGACCCCAACTCCATTATGAGCTTTATTCATGCAGATAAAATACCCCAACTGATTGAGGACGGCACTATCTCCGGGGGGATGATTCCTAAAGTGGAGTGCTGTATGGCAGGCATTCGCCAAGGAGTAAATAATGTGCATATTTTAGATGGACGTGTGGAGCATTGCTTGATATTAGAAATATTTACACCAGAAGGTATCGGTACGATGATTGAGAAGTAAGGAGGGTTTGAAAATGAATAGCATGGAAGCAGTATTACAGCAGGCAGAACAGTGTGTTATGCAGACCTATCACCGTTTTCCCTTGGCACTAGACCATGGAGAAGGGATGTATGTTTGGGATATAGAGGGAAAGAAATATTTGGATTTTGTGGCGGGAATTGCTGTGAATTCGTTAGGGTATTCCCATGAAAGGCTGTGTAAAACCATAGCAGAGCAAGCGGCAAAGCTGATTCATTGCTCTAACCTTTATTATACCCAGCCCCAAGTTGCCTTGGCAAAAGCTCTGACACAGCATAGTGATTTTGATAAGGTATTTTTTTGTAACAGCGGTGCGGAGTCCATTGAATCGGCTTTAAAATTAGCCAGAAAATATGCCGCTATGAAGCAAAAAGCAGGTAATGATATCATTACCATGGAGCAGTCCTTCCATGGCAGAACCTATGGGGCAGTGACTGCCACAGGCCAGTCTAAGTATCAAAAAGGGCTAAGCCCACTGCTACCAGGCATTCATCATGTACCCTTCAATGACTTTGAAGCATTGGAAAAAGCCGCAGGAGAATCCGTTTGTGCTATTTTACTGGAGCCAATACAGGGAGAAAGCGGTATCATTCCTGCAAATCAAGAGTATTTGAAAAAAGTGCGGGCATTGTGCGACGAACGGGATTTTCTTTTGATTTTTGATGAAGTTCAAGCCGGAGTTGGTAGAACAGGAGAGTTATTTGCTTATCAAACCTATGGGGTTGTGCCGGATATGGCTACTTTTGCCAAGGGGCTTGCGGGTGGCATTCCTATTGGTGCTCTTATGGCAAAGGAATTTGTGGCAAAAGCTTTTGCACCAGGGGATCATGCTTCCACCTTTGGCGGAAATTCCTTGGCGGCTTCTGCGGGCGTTGTTGTGTTAGAAGAATTGTTTGAGCATGGCCTTTTGGAAAATGTAAAAAAACAAGGTGCGTATTTGACAGAAAAATTAAAAGAACTACAAGCAAAGCATAGCTGTATCCAAGCAGTGCGGGGCATTGGGCTAATGCAGGGAATCGCACTTACCATCCCCACAGGAGCAGTGGTACAAAAGGCAATGGAAAAAGGACTTCTGCTGGTAGGCGCAGGGGCAGATGTGATTCGTTTTGTACCAGCACTTATTGTGCAAAAGGAGCATATTGATGAAATGTGTGCTATACTGGATGAGGTGCTTGGTGACGATAAGAATGTAAATGAATAAATATAAATTTATCCATAGCTTCACAGGATGTCCCCAAAAAGGGCATCCTTTTTTATAAGGGTAGGGCAGAAGTATCTTAAGGTAAAACATTTTTATTGTCATTCCTTTGGTTTGTGCATATAATATTACTATTAGGATGGGGAAATGGAGCTATGCTCCTTTTTTAACTCTCTAGAGGCGGAAAGAAGGTATGGTATGAATAAAAAGACAATTGTAGTATTATTTGGCGGGCAGTCATCGGAACATGAGGTGTCAAGAACTTCGGCCTCTATGATTATTTCACATATGGATAATGAGAAGTACTTCATACTTCCTGTTGGTATTACAAAAGAAGGGCAATGGCTGATTTATAATGGCCCTGTAGAAAATATCAAAAGCGGAGAATGGGAAAAGTACGGCACTCCTGCAATACTTAGCCCTGATGCTACCCAAAAAAGCTTGTTGAAAATTGTGGGAGGAAAGGTAAAGCAAATTCCTGTGGATGTGGTATTTCCTGTGCTTCATGGTGCATGGGGCGAGGATGGTACCATACAAGGCTTATTGGAATTGGCGCAGATTCCTTATGTTGGTTGTGGTGTGCTTTCTTCCAGTGTTTCTATGGATAAAGTGTTCACAAAAATTATTGCAAAAAACTATAAGATTACACAGGCAAAATATATATGGTTTGAACGGGATGAATTAAAAAGGAAAAAAACAATATTAAATAGGATAGAAAAGAAACTGGGCTTTCCATGCTTTGTAAAGCCTGCGAACTCAGGCTCCTCAGTAGGTACTGGTAAAGCCAGAACCATGCAGGAGTTGGAAGAATGTTTGGAACTTGCCTTCAAGTATGACAAAAAAGTGGTTGTGGAGGAATTTATTGAAGGCAGAGAGGTAGAGTGTGCCGTATTGGGCAATGCCAAGGCAAAGGCCAGCGGTGTGGGAGAGATATTGGCAGGTGCGGAGTTTTATGATTATGATGCAAAATATAATAGCACAGAATCTAGAACCGTCATCCCTGCAGATTTGCCTCCAAGTATTGTAAAAGAAATTCAAAAAACTGCATTGAAAATTTTTAAGGCAGTAGACGGGGAAGGTTTGGCAAGAGTAGACTTTTTTGTGCAGAAAGGAAACGATAGGGTTATTTTCAATGAGATAAATACCATGCCAGGCTTTACCACCATTAGTATGTATCCCATGCTTTGGGAGCAGGAAGGGTTGTCAAAAACGGCCCTTATTGATGAGCTGATTGAGTTGGCTCTTGCAAAAGAAAAGGGGATTCAAGCCTAGGAGGAAAAAACATGGATAACAGACCGATTGGAGTGTTTGACTCCGGTGTGGGGGGGCTGACTGTAGTAAAGCAAGTCATGAAAGCCTTGCCCAATGAGGATATTGTATACTTTGGAGATACCGCAAGATTACCCTACGGTAGTAAATCAAAAGAGGCGGTCACCCGCTTTTCAAGCCAGATTGTACGGTTTTTATTAACAAAAAATGTAAAGGCAATTATCATTGCCTGTAATACTGCCAGTTCTAATAGCTTGGATACTTTGAGAAAAGAGTTTTCTTTGCCTATATTTGGCGTAGTAGTTCCAGGGGTAGAAGAAGCACTTCGTTCCACAAAAAATAAAAGGGTTGGCATCATCGGTACGGCAGCAACGGTGCGTAGCAATGCCTACCAACAGCTGATTTGTCAGGCTGACCCCGAAATTCAGGTATTTTCCAAGGCCTGCCCTCTTTTTGTATCTTTAGTGGAAGAAGGATGGACAGAAAATGAAATTGCTCATTTAACTGCTCAGCAGTATTTAAAAGAATTGATAGAAGAAGGGATTGATTCTTTGGTATTGGGCTGTACCCATTATCCTTTGCTAAAGCGTTGTATTGGGGAAACGGTGGGGGATGCCATTCGCCTTGTTGACCCGGCAAAGGCTACTGCCAGACAGGTGTGGAATTATCTTAGAGAAAATGCTTTGCTGAATGAAACAGAAAAACCAGGCGACCGAGTGTTTTATGTTAGCGATGCTACAGATAAGTTTGAGTTTTTATGCCAAAGAGCATTGAAAAAAAGCTATGAGCCTGAAATTATTGATATAGAAAAATATTAAGTCGCTTATCATAGCGATAAACGGAGAACCTCGACCCTCGGGGTTCTTTTTGTTTTATACGCAAATTGTGCAATGAAAAGCACAAATAAGATGGATAATTCTAAAAAAGGTAGCATTTTTTTACTTTCTTTTTATTTTTTTGAAGTTTTTTGTTGCCGTCTATCGTAGTATGACAGGAAACGCATCTAAAACACATCTAAAATTTTTTGGTAAAAATGGTTGACAAATAAATTGTCCTATCGTATTATTGTATTAAGTAATTAATACAATAATGCAATCCGAAAAAGAAAGGATGTGAAACCATGAAATCCAGCTATGATAATAATGTACCTATCTATATCCAGATTATGGAGGAAATGAAGATAATGATTGTTTCCAATCATATGAAGGCGGGGGATAAAGTGGCATCGGTTCGAGATTTGGCTCAGAGCTTTGGAGTCAATCCAAACACCATGCAAAGAGCCTTGGCGGAACTAGAGAGGGAAAATTTATTATATTCAGAAAGGACATCCGGCAGATTTATTACAACGGATGAGGGGTTGATTATGAATCTTAGGGAAGAAATGGCACAAGATGAAATGAAACGTTTTTTGGAATACATGAAGAAAATAGGATATGATCTTCATGATATTATCGAAAAGATGAAAGAGGTAGAAAAGGGGGAGTAACACATGAGTCTGATTGTACAGACAAAGGGATTGGTAAAGTCCTATGGGAAGAAAGAGGTTTTGAAGAATGTGAATTTTATTATTCCACAGGGGCAGATTGTGGGGCTTTTGGGGCCAAACGGAAGCGGTAAAACCACCATTATTAAAACTCTTGCGGGACTGTTACAGGACTATAAAGGGGAAGTATTAATCAATGGCCAGAAACCTGGGGTGGAGACAAAAGCCATAGTATCCTATTTGCCTGAAAAGACTTATTTAAGTAAGTGGATGACCGTAAAAGATGCGATTTCCATGTTTGCAGATTTTTATGCCGATTTTGATGAGGCGAGAGCGTGGGATATGGTAAATGCACTGAGCCTTACTTCACAGCAAAAAATTCATACCATGTCAAAAGGTATGCAGGAAAAGTTGCAACTGATACTTGTAATGTCCAGAAATGCTATGCTATATATTTTGGATGAACCATTAGGCGGAATAGACCCTGCAGCCAGGGATTATATTTTAGATACCATTATTCGTAATTATTCTGATAAAAGCTCTATTTTGCTTTCTACCCATTTAATCCACGATGTGGAAAGGATTTTTGATAGGGTAATTTTCTTAAAAAATGGAGAAGTAGTTATGGAAGACTATGTGGATACATTGCGTGAGGAACACGGAAAATCCATGGATGAATTATTTAGGGAGGTGTATCAGGGATGTTAATAAAATTAATGAAGCATGAATGGAAAGGAACCTATAAAACATTTTTGCTGATGTATGGCATATTACTTCTCCTGAGCATCAGTATGATGATTGGTATTCAAACAAAAAGTGACTGGCTGATTCGGATAACAGTAGGGCTTATGGGGCTGTCTATGTTTTCTGTCTGCCTTGGTTATGGAGTAATGGTATTTTGGAGATACTATAAAAATTTATACGGCAGCGAGGGGTATTTGATGTTTACCCTGCCGGTATCAGGATGGCAGCTTTTGACCTCCAAGCTATTGACTTCGGTGCTATGGGGCATATTGACTGTGATTGTAGGACTGATTTGCGGTGGAATCATTTTAATTCCAGCCATTTCTTATGTGGAGGCAGGGTTTTATAAAGTATTTATGGACCAGTTATGGCAAGGAATACACTTTGTAGGCATGGATAATATTATATTAGGACTTTTTATTATACTGGCAAT
>JAAYQI010000267.1 GCA_012519385.1 Candidatus Epulonipiscium sp. | reverse complement strand
CAGAGCACTCATGACCTCAGGTGTAAGACTTTCAGGACTGGTAAAGTATTCGTCCGCCTTGTTAATTGCTTCGGTAAGCTCATTCATGGCATTTACAAGTTCTTCATCACCCAAAAGTTCAGCGTTTTCATTTATCTTGTTAATAATTACATTATATTCTTCTACCATGCTTACGAAATCTTCTGCAAGTGCTTGTTGCTCTGGTGTAAACTCTTTCGTAACCTCCGCTGTAGGCTCTGCTTCCTTATTTCCCGTATAGGCCACACCAGGCTGAATAACTGCCTGACCTGCCGTACTATCCCAGTACACATTAAACTGGGATGCTGTGCCTAAAAGTTTTTTTTGCGAACTCACGCAATTGGAGATAATTGGTATTGCCATCAATTAACCTAGCATCCTCAAAGGTAAATACTTCACCATTTAACTTAAACTTGGTATCGCTTTTCTTAACATTGGTTGTTTTTTGAAGCTTACTTTCTGTAACGGCACTGCTATATGGCTTACCAGGTTCAATTACAGCATACTGTCCATCCCAGCCCACATCGAACTGTGCGACAGTACCGTTTAACATAGCTGCAATTCCGCGAAGCTGCAGGTAATTGGTACTATTTATGGTATAAGCCGCTGAAACAGATACAGGCTTGCTGTTTATAACAAAACTTGTTTTGCTTGGTGTTGCGGTAACTGCTGGTGCTGCTGGTTTGGCTGGAGCAGCGGACCAAGATGCCTTAGGAATATCACTACCGCTTAATTCCCAAAAAACAACATCGGAACGACCATATGCTCCCTTACCCTCAAACACAGTAATAGGGTCTCCTAAATCGAAGCCTGCAGAATAGGCTCTGAGTACTAATTTTGTGTCAGATGCTGGGCGTAAGCTGTATTTACAGTGTTTGTCTGCTATGCCGAGGCTTTCAGAATACGTATTCCAAAGACACGGATTTTTTACAGCCGCTACTTTCCAACCATAATCAGAAACTGCTTCGTTCCCTACTCCCAAATATCTTCCATCCGCAAGTCGCAAAGTTATTTGATTGTTTCCCTTGTTTTCCACATAAAATGCTCGTGTTGAAGGCATCGCACAGCTCCAAGAGTTAAGCTCCACTAAGTTTGCTCTTATCACGTCAATAATATTGTTAGCAGTGTTTACGTCAAAACGGAGGCTATACCAACCGTCAGCGGGTGTTTTGGGGGTGCCCTGTGCTATGGCTCCTTCCGGGGCACTTGTGGGGATAAATCTGAACTCGCTATGTGTGGGGCCATCAGGAACGGGTGTCTTAGGACAAACCCATTTGTCTATATGCTTCCAAATAATAATAGGGGTTCCGTCTGCTTTCTTTTGTCCAGATGCATTTAATAACATATCAATATTATTAAATGTACGCATACTGCAAATGTCCTTGGTTTTTTTATTTTCACCACAAAGTCGCCAACTCAGTAAAGGAGCCCCTTTCTTCCCCTCCATTGCCTTTACTCGTGCTCCGTTTTTTATCTTTTCTACGCCTAAATATTTTCCATCCGCTGTCTCTAAAGCGTATGCATCACCACTTCCGCCATTTCCTAGAAAATGCAGATAAAATTTTGCATTTCCTTCAGCAGTATTGGTTTTGTTGCGCAGTTCTGCGTTACCTTTGGCATCAAAATTAAGATAGTTATTCATACACCGAAGATAGTACCAGCCCTCTTTTGGTATAGGATTATTAGGATGGGCTGCAAATGCCGACATTGGCATCAAGGACAGCACCATACATAAGGTGAGCAATATACTCATAAATGGCTTTTTCATACAGTTATCCTCCTTTAAAATCATTTGCATAAAAAGTTATTTATATTAATTTATCAGAAATTCCCACCAAAAACCCTCTTTTGCATGAAACATAATTTTTTTGACATGAATCATTACGAAAATTATATTTTTATGGTAAACTTAGTCTGAAAGATAATAAATTACTGGAAGGAGGTGCTTTAAAATGATAGTAGAAGCGTTAGGACTTTTACGATTTGGATTTTCCCTAGCCTTTGGCATTATGGTATCTGTTCTCTTTGCAGGAATAGAACTTACAAGAAAAAACAGGCTAGTCACTGGTTTACTGTGTATCATTTTTCTTTTAATTCAGACTGCTAGCTGGTGGTTTTTAGGGTTAGATTTAACATCAAAGTTGTATCCACTGATTATCCACCTGCCGCTAATCACTATATTTTCTCTATATTTTAAACGTCCATGGCTCATATCTACAGTCAGCGTGCTTTCTGTCTATCTTTGCTGTCAAGCGCCTCGTTGGGTTGGTTTTCTTGTGGGAGCAATCGTGGGCAGTAGCCTTGCAGACCACATTTCTTATATTGGGGCAATATTTTTATTTTACTATTTCCTAAAAAGATATGTAGCTGCCTCCATCCAACAGCTTATGGAGGTATCCACTAAGACTTGCTTATTTTTAGGTGGGGTACCGCTATTTTACTATTTATTTGACTACACTACCGTCATCTACACCAATGTGCTTTATAGAGGTACCAAATGGGCAGTGCAATTTATGCCCTCAACAATCACCATTTTCTATTTTGTGTTTATTATCCTTTACTACGCTGAAACACAAAAACAATCAAGAATTCAACGAGAACGAGATATGTTGAATACGCAGCTACGACAGGCGCAAACAGAATTTACTTCTCTGCGGCAGATGCAGAAAAATGCTGCGACCTATCGGCATGATATGCGTCACCATTTCGCTCTTTTGCAAGGGATGGCATCTAAGGGACATATTGAAGAAATCAAAGAATATCTGCGAATTGTCCAGTCCGATATGGACGCCATCACACCGATACGATTTTGCGAAAACGAAACCGTTAATCTAATTTTGTCTTCTTTTGCCACCAAAGCAAAACAATCAGGCATTGTATTGACCATAGATGCAACTCTACCAGACTCCCTAGCCTTTAGCGACACAGCGCTTTGTTCCCTCTTATCAAATGCTTTAGAAAATGCCATACACGCTTCGAAGCATTTATCAGATAGCAATAAACGCCATATCAAGCTCCGTTTGTTTTCCAAAAATAATAAGCTGTGCATTGACATACGCAACCGTTATCAACACGAGCCCATCTTTCATGAAGGCTTGCCAGTATCGAATGAAAGCGGGCATGGTTTTGGTACAAAAAGCATGGCTCATATCGTTGAAAAACATGGAGGTGTATACCAATTCTCGGTTAAGGATGGCTGGTTTATATTTCAGGCCACTGCATAATTTTTTAAACAAAATCCCTCCCAGAGCATTGATAAAATCCTTGAAAAAAAAGCCTGTTTCATTTCAGATATACTTATCTAAAAATAAAACAGGCAAAGATATATAAAGATATGTTATTTATACAATACCTACTGCTCAATTATTTTTTTCGCAGCACAAAAGTGATAAAGTTCAGATATTTGCCTCCGCCTGCGGCCATTGCCTTTCGGTCGTTCATAGCAAACTCATTTTCCTGATTCAACCAATCTGCCCAAATCTCATCGTTATCTCCCTTCATTTCATAAATGGAGATGACTTCAGCATCACGACTATGGCTCAATATTTCCCTCCAATAATCAATATCATGCAAATAGTCAAGCTGCTCTGGTGTCCATGAAAGGAGCAGTTCCTTTGGGAGATTTTCATGGCAATCCTTTTTCATGCCTGGAACACAGATATAAAGATAGCCACCTCTTTTTACAAAAGGTAATAGCTTTGTATCCAAATACTGGGGGTCACGACCCCAAAAGTTATAAGAATCTGTACTTACAACTGCATCAAAAAATTCTTTCTCAAAGGGCAAGGCAGTTGCATCAACCTTAACAGGTATAATTTGTTCATCGGTCAAACCCATCTCATCAAAGTATTTACGGTTTTCCTGGGGTTCGCTCCACAAATCAGCGGCATAAACCTTGAAACCGTACTCTTTTACCAACATAATGCTCGTAAGCCCTTGCCCACTTCCAAGGTCACATACAGTACTGCCTGCAGGAATTTTATGATTTTGAAGCATTTCTTCCTGCAATTTAAAGGGATTAGGCCCCATGATTTTAGCAAGTAATTCTGGGGTGTTGTATTTTTGGCTTTTTGGAAACTCCATTGTAATTCTCCTTCTCAATTTTTATTTTTAATATGGTATCATTATACCTTCTTACTTTTACAAAAGCTCCCTACAAGACAGTTCAGAAATAAAAAAACGACATGGATGAAAGTGCCATGTCGCTTTTTACAATTCACTTGTTATTTTTCATATTAGACAATATCTTATAGACCGTTTTGGGAGATAAAAAATATTTATTTGCCAATTCTTCAACAGTTATACCACATTTATATTCTTCAAAAATAATAGCATTTCGCTGAGAATAAATTTGTTTGCTATCTTTAAGCTCTCCCCATGCCTTTTTATTCTCCATTTTTCGTGGAATATAAAGATATTCTCCATCTATATGTTGCTGTATTGCTGCAATCAAATTGTCTGGTAGTACGAAAATTGCATTCTTATAGCCCATAGTGCGCCTCCTAAATAATAAAAATAGATAGGATTACGCAAGGACTATCTTTTTATTATGCGATAGCCCTTGCTTCGCACAATACCGATTCCAATGCTCCTTTTTTAATAAGACAATACTCCTTTCCCTATTAGGTACTGATTTAAAAAGGTATACACGTTTAATAAATTCACATATAACCTCTGCTCTGTTTTAATCATTATATCACTGCCAGTAACACATTTCAAGTGGGCGGTTTTCGAGCAAGCCATTACAAAAAGATAGAACTTTTTTTGTGGTTCAGCAAAAAAAATCAAGTTAAGTCAATTTTATAAAATAAATTTTCACTATTTTCTAATATACTTCATTTTTTTT
>JAAYQI010000266.1 GCA_012519385.1 Candidatus Epulonipiscium sp. | reverse complement strand
GCATCACAATTGACAAATACAGCTATGTAGCCAGTCTGGATGAGGTACGGGAGAATGATTACAATTTGAACATTCCAAGGTATGTTGACACCTTTGAAGAGGAAGAACCTGTTGACATCGATGCTGTTGCCAGTGAACTGAAAGAACTGGAAACGGAAATGCAAGCCACTGATGATATCATTGCTGGGTTCTGTAAAGAATTAGACATCCCAACCCCGTTTTAATCATGGAAAAGCAGAAGAAGATACCGCAGTTGCGTTTTCCTGAGTTTGAGGGAGAGTGGGAGAAAAACATACTAAATGATACATGTACTATTATTGGTGGTGGAACACCAAATTCAGGAAAGGAAGAGTTTTGGAACGGACATATTCAATGGTTTACTCCAACAGAAATAAAAATGGATTATGTATCAAAAAGTGAAAGAACTATAACAGAACTCGGACTAAAAAAATCATCGGCAAATTTTTTACCAAAAGGCACAATACTACTGACATCCAGAGCAACAATTGGTGAGGTTGCGATAGCATTAAATGAATGTACAACAAATCAAGGTTTTCAGTCTCTAATTGTAAATAAATTATATAATAACTTATTCATATTTAATTGGATAAAAAACAATAGATATGAATTTGTAAGACGGGCAAACGGGTCAACGTTCTTGGAAATTAGTAAATCTGAAATAGGGAAAATTCCTATTTATATTCCCACTCTTCCCGAACAACAAAAAATCGCATCCTTTTTCACCGCTATTGACCAGAATATATCCCAACTCACACGCAAGAAAACCCTGCTGGAACAATACAAGAAAGGGGTGATGCAGAAAATATTCTCACAGGAAATCAGGTTCAAAGACGATAATGGGCAGGAGTTCCCGAAGTGGGAGAATAGAAAGATTAGAGAATTATTCAGGGTCACAAGAGGTAATGTTTTGGCTGCAAATAATTTGAAACTGGAAAAGGAACTCACATTTTGTTATCCTGTATATTCTTCACAAACAACAAATAATGGTCTTTTAGGATATTATAGCGATTATTTGTTTGAAGATTGTATTACGTGGACAACAGATGGAGCAAACGCAGGTGATGTAAATTATAGGAAGGGGAAATTCTATTGCACTAATGTTTGTGGTGTTCTTGAAAGCAAAGAAGGTTTTGCCAACCAATGTGTTGCGGAAATACTAAATTCAATTGCAAGAAAGCATGTTGCATATGTTGGGAATCCTAAATTAATGAATAATGTGATGGCAGGAATAGAAATTAATATACCTATGTCTGTAGCAGAACAAACCAAAATCGCAAATTTCCTCTCAGCCATTGATGTTAAAATAAACCACACCCAGAAGCAGATTGAGAAAGCAGAAGTCTGGAAGAAGGGTCTGATGCAGCAAATGTTTGTGTAACTAACTTTTATTAAGTGATATATCGATGATAAAATACGAAAAAACAGATAAAATTTTTGCAAAATCAAACATTTGCCTTATATTTGCATTAACAGTACCCGTTTTGCATACCATAAGAACTGCAGGCGGGTCATTTTTTTATGTAGCTATGCCAAATAAACCCGCCTATACCATAGCCGACCAGTTAAAGCTTCTGAAATCACGAGGTATGCTTTTCAGGAATGAAGCGCAAGCAGCCGAATTGTTAAAAAACATAAGTTATTACCGATTTAAGGGATATTGGTGGGATAGGCAATCCGATTTTACGCTGCATACGTTTTTACCAAACACATATTTTGAAGACATTGTTGACAGGTACAATTTCGACCGCCAATTGAGACTTATTCTGTTCGATGCCATTGAACGCATTGAAATCGCTCTGCGTACAAAGATGATATATTACATGTCTGTAAGTTATGGTGGTTTGTGGTATTTAGACCCCGCATTTTTCGAGAATACAACCATTACGCTGAATGGTGGTATGATTAAAACCATTCATCAAAACACTTTGGATGAATTGAAGAAAGAATTTGACAGAAGTCAGGAAAGTTTCATTAAAAACCATCGCTCTCGTTACCCAAATAAAGATGCAGACGCATGGAAGACCTTGGAAGTGGCTTCGATGGGGACGCTCTCAAAATTTTATAAAAACCTGAAACACCAGTTACCTGAAAAAGCCACCATCGCAAAAGAAATGGGATTGAACCTGCACAGTGAACTTTCCAGTTGGCTGGAGGCTATTGCTTATGTCAGGAATATTATAGCTCATCATTCCCGTTTGTGGAGCAGGAATATGGTAAAAAGACCTGTCGAAAAATTAAATAATCCTGTCGGGAAATGGTTCGTCAATCCACTTCTTCCCGTTCAGGCAAAGAAACCGTTTCTTATTATTTCGTGTATGGTCTATTTGTGTAACGAGATAACTCCAAACAATCAGATTAAGAGCAAAATACACGAACATATAAAATCAAATCCATCAATACCGATATATAAATTGGGATTTATGAACAACTGGCATAAAGAACCTCTTTGGCAATGAGCAAGCAACCTGAACTGATACTCGAAGAACAACTCATTGTAAAACTTCAGGAATTGGGTTATGCACTGGCACATATCCAGAACGAAACGGGATTGATTGCCAACCTGAAAGTGCAGTTAGAAAAACATAACAATATTGCATTCTCCGATAAAGAATTTGAAAAAGTACTGAATATTCTCAGCAAGGGTTCAGTATTCGAGAAAGCCAAAACCCTTCGTGAGAAACAGCATATTGTCAGGGATAATGGCGATGACCTGTATTTTGAGTTCATAAATACCGAACAGTGGTGTCAGAACCAATATCAGGTTACCCATCAGGTCTCGATGGAAGGTAAATACAAGAACCGTTATGACGTTACCCTTCTAATCAATGGTCTGCCATTGGTTCAAATTGAACTGAAGCGCAGGGGGCTGGAACTGAAAGAAGCATTTAACCAGATAAACAGGTATCAGCGTCATTCATTCAGCAGCAGTTACGGTCTGTTTCAGTACGTTCAAATATTTGTTATCAGCAATGGAGTTAACACGAAATATTACGCTAACAACCGTTTCCAGTCATTTAAGCAGACCTTTTTCTGGACAGATAAGGAAAACAAGCGTATGACAAATCTATTAAACGATTTTGCACCCTGTTTCTTGGAAAAGTGC
>JAAYQI010000033.1 GCA_012519385.1 Candidatus Epulonipiscium sp. | reverse complement strand
GGGGGATAAGGGTTCTCGTTAGCATTTAGCTTGATGATATTTTCTTGTTTTGGTTGTTCCCCTGGCGTATAGGGGGTAATGCTTCGTAAGTTATTTTTCCAAGAGTTTGTCATAGATATCACCTCAAATATTTGTCTGCCAGAGCTTTAAAGCCGGCATAGCTATTCACAATAGTTTCAAATGGAACACAATAGGATACTCGGAAATATCCTGGGCATCCAAAGGCACTTCCTGGCACAACTAGTATGCGGTGCTCCTGTGCCTCTTTACAAAATGCTTTTTCATCGGCAATAGGGGATTTTGGAAAAAGGTAAAACGCCCCTTGGGGATAGGAGCAGGTGTACCCCAGTTCCGTAAGCATATTGTAGAAATACGTCCTGTTTTTATCATAGGTTTCCAAAGCGGCTGTTTCTTCCAAGCAATAAGGAATTACTTTTTGAAATAGCGTTGGTGCATGAATGATAGTAGTTCTATTTGCTGCTGTAAGTCCTTCCATAATTTCTGAAAAGCCTGTGCAGGCATCAGGTACAAAAACATACCCAACTCTGGCACCTGGCAGAGATAGGGCTTTGCTGTAAGAGTAGCACACAAAAGTATTATCATAAAAATGAGGTACAAAAGGAACTTCTATTCCATCGTAGGCAAGTTTTCGGTAAGGCTCATCAGCAATTAAAAAAATGGGATGACCATACTCATCCTCTTTAGAACGAAGGAGTTCCGAAAGCTTCTCCAATGTTTTGGCAGAGTAGATAACGCCGCTAGGGTTATTGGGGGAGTTAATCAGTACCGCCTTAGTTCTAGGAGTTATGGCATAGCTTAGTTTTTCCAAGTTTGGTTGAAAGTCCGTATCATGAGTAGGAATTGTTACAATGATACCGTCGTAGCTTTGGATATATGCTTCATAGTCGCCAAAGTAAGGAGCAAACACAATCACCTCATCTTGGGGATTAAGTATGGTTTTAAACACTGTATTTAACGCACCCGATGCACTGCAGGTGAGGATAACATTCTTTTCTGTATATTGTGTAGCAAATTCTTTATTGATAGAATCTGCTATGGCACGGCGTACACTGGGTAGCCCTGCAGGGCTGGTGTAGCCATAAATATCCATTGAGCTTTCTTCTTCCAAGAGAGTGATTAAAGAATTTTTGACAGCAGCAGGGGGTTCTGCACTAGGGTTACCGATACTAAAGTCAAATATATTTTCTTTGCCGTAGGTCTCAATTAATCTGGCGCTGTCTTCAAACATAGCCTGAAATAGCTCTCCCGATACCAAAAGACGCTGCATTTTTTTAGATAAAACAGAATCGGGCTCTTTTTTTTCTTGAGAAAAAATAGGGTATGGTGCACTAGCTACAAACTCTGGCAGCATTGGGAAGCGGCCGATAGGGATACCAGTTTTCCGAAGCCCGCTGCGCACAATTCTTTGGGGTACAGAGCCTATTTTTTTTACTGCTTTTACCCCTAGTGCAAGAGGTAGCGTGGGCAAGGCGATTTTTTTCGGCTGCAATAATGCACCTTCCAATACTTCATAATAAAGCTGTTCCACATTTGTTACAAAGTTTTCAACAGAAAGCTGTTCCATCACTGCCATGGAGGTATCGGATAACCTCTTTCGTAGAGCAGAATCTGTTAAAATAGTGTAGAGGATATCAGAAACTTCCTCATCTTTTTCAAACAATACCCCTGTTTCGTTATGAGTGATAATGGATTCAATGGAGGCATCTCTTTTTGCCACCACAGGGATGCCACCTGCCATTGCCTCTGCAAAGGTAAGGCCTTGTGTTTCGGAAAGGGATGCGCTGACAAATACGGTACCGATTTGATAGTACTTTCCGATTTCTTCCCAAGGGCGGGCACCAGCAAATATCACGTTTTCAGCAATATTTAGTTCATGGGTTAGCTTTTCTAAATTTTCTCGCTCGGGACCATCTCCAACAATCACCATTTTTGCCTGAGGAAGTTTTTGAAAAAGGGCAGGCAGTCCTCGCAAAATAACATCAATGCTTTTTTCCTTGGCAACTCTACCTAAAGAAAGTATGGTGGGTGTATCTTCCTCCAAGCCCAAAGAGCGCCGTAAGGATGCAATTTCTTTAGGGGAAAAGTTTGATTTTGCAAAACGGCTTGTATCAATACCCGTGGGAATAATACGGATAGGTTTAGAAACACCGCATTCTTCTAAAAAATCCTTTGCTTTTTGTGTAGGAGCAATCACTGCCTGTGCCGTATTGCAAAAAATCTTACTAAATTCCTTTGCCATAGCGGGCGTAATTAGTTTGCCCCCAGCAATGTAATGCACATAGTCTTGATACATGGTGTGGTACGTATGCACCATAGGAATTTGATGTGTAACGGAAAGAAATTTTCCAAACATACCTAGAGGGAACTCCGTTTGAGTATGCACAATATCCAGTTTTAGGTGATTGATTTTATTAAGGGTAAAGGGTGTATATAACATACCAACCCGATAGTTTTTTAACATCAAAAAGGGAATGCTAGGCATACGCAGTATGGAAGCATCTTCATTTTTGTCTGCTCTGGGGTCAGAAGGAGTAAAGATATATACGTTATGCCCCCGCTGTTTTAAGGCATCTGCCAAGGTATGCACAGAAGTTGCAACACCATTTATCTGAGGGAAATACGTATCTGTAAATAAACCAATATTCATGGTAAAACCTCCTAAGTTTCTATTCTATTCTGTCTAAAGGGAAACATGGCAAGGTCTATTTTACAAAATTACTCCACCTAACTTTATCAAAGTCCATGTCGGAGGTTTTGACTTATCAAAGTCTGTAACGGAGGTTTTTAAACGTAAAATAACTTGCTACACATGTAGGGATTTTAATACAAAAATGCATAAATAGCAACACTATACCTAAAAACATAAGGATTTTAAGGATTTTGCAAAATTTGTCCTAAATTTTTTAGATTTTATGTTACAATGGGGTCAGTCAAAAGCGGAGAACCTTGAACCTAACGGATTCTCGCTTATAATGAATGCCTAGAAAGGAAAAATAGTATGCAAGAATTTAACCCTGAGCAGAAAGCAGCAATTTCTCACAGCAATGGCCCTATGTTGGTATTGGCAGGGCCTGGTAGCGGAAAAACCACTGTTATCATTCATAGAGTGAAACGTTTAATAGAAAAAGAACACGTCAACCCACGAGAAATATTGGTCATTACCTTTACAAAAGCGGCGGCACAGCAGATGAAAAGGCGTTTTTTGGACTTAGGAGTTGCAGAAGGAGAACGGGTAAAGTTTGGTACTTTCCACAGTATATTTTTTTTGATACTACGTTCTGCTTATGGGTATGATGTGGAGCAAATTATTCAAGAAGAAGAAAAGTGGAATGCGCTAAAAGCAATATTGCAGGATTTGGACATCGAAACTAACGACCAGGAGGAATACATCCGTTCCTTTTTGGCTGAAGTTTCTTTGATGAAAAATGAGCTAATTTCTATCAAGCAGTATGAACCAAAGCATTTGCCCAAGGAAGAATTTCAAAAAGTATATCAAAAAATGGAGCTATATAAAAATCGGCATAATAAGCTGGATTTTGATGATATGCTTGTGCAGTGCTATGAATTGCTTTTGGAGGACGAAAACCTGCGGAAGTACTGGCAGGAAAAATATCAGCATATTTTGGTGGATGAATTTCAAGATATCAATAAGGCACAGTACGAATGCCTTAGGCTTTTAGTAAAGGAGCAGGAAAACTTATTTGTAGTGGGGGATGATGACCAGAGTATTTATTGCTTTAGAGGCGCCAGACCCGACTTTATGTTGGATTTTTCCAAGGATTTTCCTCAAACCAAAAAGGTGATATTACATACCAATTATCGTTCGGCAGAAAAAATTATACGCTTGGCGGAAAAAATTATACGGACAAATCAAAAAAGATTTCCCAAACATATGAAAGGCATTGGCTATGAAGGTCAAAAGATACGTTTTTTTACACAAAAAGATGCTACCTCGGAAGCAGAAGCCATTGCAAAAAAGATTGAATTATTAAGAGCAGAAGGAATTGCCTTTCCTCAAATAGCCATTATATATAGAACCAATTTGCAGGGAAGTTTATATGCTCGTATTTTACAAAGAAAAGGCATACCCTATACCATGAAGGATAAGGCCATTAATATTTATCGCCATTGGATTGCGCAGGATATCATAGCTTATCTTATTTTGGCTAGGAATGAAGAAGATGACGAAGCAGTAAAAAGAATTATCAATAAACCCACTCGCTACATCTCTAAGGAATTTATACAAGAAGCATCTAAAATGCCGTATCCTTTATTGCGGAGTTTTTTTTGCTGTAGTAGCATGGTGAGCTGGCAGGAGGATACTTTAACAAAGCTACAGATGGATATCTGCAAGCTACGGCAGATGAAAGCGCATGAGGGAATTATTTTTATCCGCAAAGTGATAGGATATGACAGGTATTTGGCAGATTATTGTGCCTATCGGAAGGCATCTTTAGCGGGGCTTTTGGAAATTGCCGATGAAATTACAGAGGCGGCAAAACAGACAGAAACCATCGAGGAATTTATTGACATGATGCAAAAAATGGGAGATATGGAAGAAAGCAGAGAAAAAAGAAATGAGTATCACAACATAAATGGTGTAGTGCTTACCACCATGCACTCTGCAAAAGGGTTGGAGTTTGATGCGGTTTTTTTACCCAGTTTGATTGAAGGAGTGGTACCCCATGAAAAAAGCGACACACCGCAAGGGATTGAAGAAGAACGCAGGTTATTTTATGTGGCGGCAACAAGAGCAAGGCAAAGGCTTTATTTATCAGAGATAAAAACAAGATATGATAACCCTGCCACTCGTTCCAGATTTTTACGAGAGTTAGGATTGAAATAGAGCGTAATTTATTATTATGCGAACAAAAAAAGTACTCGAAAACAAATCCTCGAGTACTTTTTTATTATTTATGTTGGGGGCAGTAAAATTTCGTATAAAGGCAGGGCTTTCTATCTGCTTTTAATGGAAATTCACTGCGGTATTTTTCTACAAGCTCCAAATCCAATTCTGCTACAATAAGCCCTGGGGTATCTTGCACGGTGGAAATAATATCCCCGTAAGGGCTAATTACCATACTATCTCCCACATAGGTTAAGCCTTCTCCTTCGCCACAGCGGTTGACCCCTGCAATATAACATTGATTTTCAATGGCTCTTGCTTTTAAAAGAGAAATCCAATGGGCACGGCGTGGGGCAGGCCAGTTAGCAATTACCGTAATCAGACTGCTATTTTCTGAGCAAGCCTGAAATATTTCAGGGAACCGTAAATCATAACAGATTAAGGGAGAAACGATAAGCTCCTTTACCGCACAGGAGGTTAAAGTGGTGCCGCCTGTGTAATATTTTGACTCTGCACCATAGGAAAATGGATGAATTTTTGCATAATTTGCAATAATCTCACCTGTGTCATTGAGAATAATGCAATGGTTTTCTGCTTTATCTTCATTTTTGATTATGATTCCAAAGGCAATATAGATTTGATGCTTTTTGGCTTCTTCTTGGAAAAAGGCGATGGAAGGGGAATCCTCCATGGTTTCTCCTAAGTCGGCAGGGTTCATGGAAAAGCCTGTTAAAGTCATCTCTGGAAATACAATAAAATCTACACCTTCTTGCTTTGCCTGTGCAATCATGTTTGAGCAGGATAGTTTATTTTTCTCTTTATTTTCCCATATAATGTCAAGTTGTCCCAATCCAATTTTCATTATACTTCCTCCTCTTTTGGTAGTCATGCTATCCAATTATTGTACTCTAAGAAGGGGGTTTGCACAAGACGGTATTAGGCTAAAATAAATTTACTTCTTTGCGAAAGTTATGGTATACTATTGCAAAACTTAGAAATTGTGAGGTGCCCATATGAAATTGATTTCATGGAATGTGAACGGTTTACGTGCTGTTATTGGGAAGGGTTTTATGGATTATTTCCAAAAACAGGACGCTGATATTTTTTCCATACAGGAAACAAAATTACAGGAAGGACAAATAGACTTGGACTTGCCTGGATACTACCAATATTGGAATTATGCCCAAAAGAAAGGGTATTCTGGAGTTGCGGTTTTTACCAAAAAGAAACCTTTGCAGGTAGTGTGCGGCATTGGCATAGAGGAGCATGACCAAGAAGGCCGTGTGATTACTATGGAGTTTGAAAACTTTTTTCATGTTACGGTATATACTCCAAACTCTCAGGACAAAAACGCACGGTTGGAATATCGTATGAAATGGGAGGATGATTTTTTAGATTACATCAAAGAGTTGGATGCAGTAAAGCCTGTCATTATTTGCGGTGACTTAAATGTGGCGCATGAAGAAATTGATTTAAAAAATCCAAAAACCAACCGTAAAAACCCAGGATTTACCGATGAAGAAAGAGGAAAATTCAGTGTACTGCTCCAAAGTGGTTTTATTGATACCTTCCGTTATTTTTACCCCGATTTGGAAGGAGCATATTCTTGGTGGAGCTATCGTTTTCAAGCTAGAGCGAAAAATGCTGGTTGGCGAATAGATTATTATATCGTATCCCAACGGCTGAAAGAAGCCCTACAGAAGGCAGAAATACATAGTGATGTGATGGGGTCTGATCACTGCCCTGTGGCATTGGAGATAGATTTAGAATAAAAGAAAAGCCTATGGAATTTGGCAGAAGATTGTCAAAGAACCATAGGCTTTTTATTTAATATAAATGGATTATAATTTTTCTACTTCTTCCATCCAAACTCGATTGGAGGCATCTGTAGGCATACGCCAATCTCCTCTTGGGGAGAGGTTGATGGTGCCTACCTTGGGCCCATCTGGGAGACAGGAGCGTTTAAACTGCTGTGCAAAAAATCTTCTATAGAAGTTTTTCAGCCATTTTAGGAGGGTTTCTCTATCATACTCTCCTTTAAAGGCGGTTTCTGCCAAAAATAATATTTTTGCAGGAGAAAAGCCGAAGCGTACCACATAATACAAAAAGAAATCATGCAATTCATAAGGGCCAACAATTTCTTCAGTTTTTTGGTTGATTTTTCCGCTCTCGTCAGGAGGGAGCAATTCGGGGCTGACAGGAGTATCCAATACATCCATCAGAATATCATTTGCGGTAGCCTCAAGTTCCCCGGATTCCGCAATCCATTTTACCAGAACTCGCACCAATGTTTTAGGGATTCCTGCATTCACACCATACATAGACATATGGTCTCCGTTATAGGTTGCCCAGCCTAGTGCAAGCTCAGAGAGGTCGCCTGTGCCGATAACAAACCCATTTTCCTGATTGGCAATATCCATAAGAATCTGCGTACGTTCTCTTGCTTGTGTATTTTCGTAAGTGACATTGTGAAGGCTTGGGTCATGTCCAATATCTTTAAAATGCTGTAAAGCCGCATCTTTAATGGAAATTTCTTTGACTCTGATGCCAAGAGATTGCATGAGAGAAAGAGCGTTTTGATAGGTACGGTCTGTAGTGCCAAAGCCCGGCATGGTAATGCCTAGCACACGGTTACGCTCCCAGCCCAAAAAGTCACAGGCTTTTACGGCAACCAGTAATGCCAATGTGGAATCCAACCCACCTGATATACCAATTACCAAAGATTGCGCATTGGTATGCTCTGCTCTGCGGGCTAAACCTGCTACCTGAATATGGAAAATATCATGACAGCGTTCATCCAGTGATTCGTCTTGTTGTGGTATAAAGGGTTTGGTTTTGATGACTCTTTCTAAAGAGTCTATTTTTTCTGCTGCTTCCATGGAGAATTTAATTTCACGATAAAAACGCTGTGCATCGGAGCGTTTGGTATGGTTCATAAAGCTAGAATTTTTTCTACGGTCGTTGGCAAGCAGTTCTAAATCTACATCAGCAAATATGATTTGTCCCTCTCTTGCAAAACGCTGCGATTCTTTTAATAAAATGCCGTTTTCATAAATCATACTATGGCCACTAAATACTGCGTCTTGTGTGGATTCGCCGATGCCTGCGGAAGCGTAAATATATGCCCCAATGGTACGAGAAGATTGCTGTGCAACCAATGCCCTGCGATACTCATGCTTGGAGGCTAGTTCGTTGCTGGCAGAAAGATTTAGCAGTAATGTTGCACCATAAAGGCTTTGGTAGGAACTGGGGGGGATGGGGTTCCATAAATCTTCGCACAGCTCTACTCCGATTTTTAAGTTGGCAACTTGTTCTGACTGAAATAATAAATCCGAACCGATGGGTACTTTTTGCCCACAGAGAAGGATTTCTTCCGAAACCAAATCCTCAGCTGCGGCAAACCAACGTTCTTCATAAAACTCGCAGTAATTAGGAATATGTGTTTTTGGAACAATACCTAATATAGTTCCTTTATATATCACAGCAGCACAATTAAATATTTGATTATCCAGTGCCAAAGGAAGCCCAAGGGTAAAAAGCATATCAATAGACTTTGTTTTTTCTACAATTTCTTGCAGAGATTTTTTGGCTGTTTCTAAAAGGCTTGTTTGGAAAAATAAATCTCCGCAGGTGTATGCAGTGATGCAAAGCTCGGGAAAGGTAAGAACTTGAATTTGTTTTTTTTGTGCTTCCTCAATAGATTTTAATATTTCTTCGGTGTTATAGATACAATCGGATACTTTCAGCTTTGGCACTGCGGCACCGACTCTGACAAAACCGTACATTTATGTTCACTCCTGTTCTTTCGTTCTTTATATTTTTCGGAAAAGACCAATTACTTTTCCTAGTATTCTCACATCACGCACTAAAATAGGTGATAAGGAAGAGTTTTCCGGTTGCAGACGAATATATTCCTTTTCTTTGTAAAAAGTTTTTACTGTGGCATAATCATCATCAATCAGTGCTACTACAATATCTCCGTTTTGAGCATAATTTTGCTTTTGTACCAATATTAAATCTTTATCAAAGATACCTGCTTCAATCATGCTATCGCCTTTTACATTAAGCATGAAGGATTCTTTGTTGGAGAGATAATCCACAGGAATGGGGAACACATCTGTAATATTTTCTTCTGCAAATATAGGTGTTCCAGCAGTTACTGTGCCAATAATGGGAACAAAGGCAAGTTCTCTTTGTGGTGTTTGAGATTGTTGCATATCTATTATTTCTATGGCACGTGGCTTACTTGGGTCACGACGGATATATCCTTTTTTTTCTAGCTGGGACAAATGGCCATGTACCGTTGAGGTGGATTTCAAATTTACAGCCGTACAAATTTCCCGCACAGAGGGAGGATAGCCTTTTTCACGGACTTCTTTTTTCATAAATTCTAATATTTCGTCTTGTTTTTTTGATATTTTTTTCATTTTATCACCTCCGTTTATACTTAGCCATAGTATACCACAGCTTACCATAAAATTCAAACCTACGTTCGCTATGGGCTATGATAAAATAGGTCGGAGGTTGTCATTTTAATTTTACATTTTTATTAAATTGTGAGAAATTTAACAAAAAAACTTGAGGCAAAGTTGGGGTTATGGTATCATAATAATAGAAAGTGCAGAAACTATGAAAGATAGTGATACTTTGCACTTTTAAAGAGTAATTTTGCTGGTATCAAGGTATATTTTTTTAAGGGGGTGTGGAAATGTTACCTTGGATTGTGATATTAGCGATTATAGGCTTGGTTTTGGTAGTGGTGGAAATGCTGATTCCTGGGTTTGGAGTGTTTGGCATTTTAGGTGCAGCGGGGCTGGTAGCAACAACATTGCTGGTTGCCTTTGAGTACGGTACGGCAATGTTTTTGATGGCAGTCGGAGGTTTGATTTTACTGTTTGTCATTATTATTCAAGTATTGCGTACAAAAAATGTGTATAATAAGTTTGTTTTGACAGAAAAACTAGATACACAGGATTTTGATGAGAGTTCTTTGAAAGACTTGGAAGGCAAAGAAGGTGTGACCATTACACCGTTAAAGCCTTATGGAAAAGGGGAATTTGAAGGGCGGCAGATTGATGTTTTTTCTAAGGGTGAATATATTGAAAAGAATAAACCCATTCGTATTATAGAAATACGTGGAAAAAATGTTGTTGTGCAAGAAATTGTATTGTAAGCCGAAGGTGGCAGATAAGAAGGAGGAAAAGAAATGGGTTATGGTGGTTTTAACTTTTTTGCAGTAGGCGTTACGTTTTTTCTTATTATTGTATTAGTTTCTATATTTTTAAGCTTTGTACCTTTGGGACTATGGATTTCTGCGGTTTCTGCAGGAGTAAAGGTAAAGATTTTTTCTTTAGTTGGTATGCGGTTAAGACGAGTACGTGCAGACCGTATCATCCGTCCTTTGATTAAGGCGCAAAAAGCAGGAATGGATGTAAATGTAAACCAATTAGAATCCCATTTATTATCGGGAGGACGTGTAGATAATGTTGTGGATGCCTTGATTGCGGCACATAGGGCGAATCTTGATTTATCTTTTGAAAGAGCGGCAGCAATCGACTTAGCAGGACGAAATGTGTTTGAAGCAGTAAAAATGAGCGTTACACCTAAAATTATTGAAACACCTTGGATTTCTGCTGTTGCTATCGATGGTATTGAGGTAAAAGTAATTGCCAAAGTAACAGTAAGGGCAAATTTGGCACGTTTGGTAGGTGGAGCAGGAGAAGAAACTATTATTGCCAGAGTTGGAGAGGGTATTGTTACCACAGTTGGTTCTTCCGCAAGCCATAAGAGTGTGTTGGAAAACCCCGATTCTATCTCCAGAACCGTGTTAAGTAAGGGTCTTGATAGTGGTACGGCATTTGAGATTTTATCCATCGACATTGCAGACGTAGATATTGGCAGAAATATCGGTGCAAATTTACAGATTCAGCAGGCAGAGGCGGATAAGCAAATTGCTCAAGCCAAAGCGGAAGAAAGACGTGCAACAGCTATTGCAAGAGAACAGGAAATGAGAGCGGAAGTAGAGCAAATGAAAGCCAAGGTAGTAGAGGCGGAAGCACAGATTCCTTTGGCTATGGCAGAGGCACTTCGCAGTGGAAACTTAGGTGTGATGGATTATTATAAAATTCAAAACGTGCAAGCAGATACAACTATGAGAAATAATGTGGGAAATACGGATTTGAGTAAGCTTTTCCAAAAAGGAAAAGGAAATCCTGAACAAAAATAAACCTTAATGAAACATATCAGGCACCTTATTCCAAAGTGAGTAAGGTGCTTTTTGTTATTGTAAATGGATGATTTTTTGAGAAAAAGAAAGTGCCAAAGGGATGCCTTTCGTAAAATTATGGAAAAAAGATAAATTATAGAAAGATACTGTTCAGAAAGTCGTAAGATTTATCATTTATAATAGATTACAGTGAAGGCAAAAGGACTTTTTTGTCGTATGAATAGAAAACTACAAGGATAGGATGGGAGACATGAAGAAGGAATTTTTTGTCAAAAAGAAGAAAACAATTATTGTAGGAGCAGTGGTTTTAGCTGGAGTACTAGGCATCGGGTTTATGAAAATGCAGGGTAATGCTGCCAATACAGCAGGACCTATGGTAAATACCTATGCCCTAGAAAAAAAGAATATTGAAAGAACCCTGTCTTTAAAGGCCCCTTTGGAGGGCACAGAAAGTGCGGAAATTGTATCTAATTTGCACTATGAAGTAGTGAATCTCTTTGTGAAGGAGGGAGATAGGGTTAAAAAAGGGCAGATATTGGCACAGCTAGATTCGGAATCTTTGTTAAAAGACATTCAGAAAATGGAGCAGGACTTGGAACTTTTAATGATACAAGATAAGGAAAGTAGCCGCAACGAAAATCAGAGTGCGGAGCAGGCTCGCCTTGATTTGGAAGAAAAATTAAAAGACCGACAGGTTGCCTATGAAAAAGATTTGGAGACATTGAATTCTGCTAAAAGAAAATACGAGAGCAATAAGGAATTGGTGAAAATCGGCGCAGTAAGTGAGGAAGATTTTAAAAACTCCAAAAGCGAATTCGAGGAAGCACAGCGTGTTGTAAATTCTTATACGGTAAAGGATGGCAAGGTGGTTGCTACACAAGCAGAGTTAAAAAGCATAGAAAATGCGAAAAATACTGCAAGTGCTTCCAGAAGTAAGTCTATTGCCATAGCAAAAATGGAACTGGAACGCAAAAAACAAGATTTAGCAGATTGTCAAATTAAAAGCCCTATTGACGGCACAATTACCAGAGTAAATATTAAGCTGGGTAGATTTGCAAACGAGACAGATGATGATAAGCCGATGTTTGTAGTAGAAAATATTGATAAGCTACAGATGAAGGTGTTGGTAAGCGAGTATGATATTGATAAAGTAAAAGTAGGCCAAAAGGCGACAGTTAGTGCTGATATTTTAGCAGGAAAAACCGTAGAGGGTGTCGTTGTCAGAATTTCTCCTACTGGAGAAGAAAAGGCTTCTGGCTCAGGTGAAAGAGTAATACCTGCTGTAGTAGAAATACAAGGCGAAAAGCAGGGCTTGATTGCTGGTATTAATGCAAAGGCAAAAATCATGATTGCACAAAGTAAAAATACATTTGTAGTACCCATTGATTGTTTGTTACAAGAAGGTGAGGACAGCGTAAAGGTATTACGTGTCAACGACCAAAATAAGGTAGAAAGTGTTCCTGTAACTACAGGTGTAGAAAATGATTTGGAAGTTGAAATTTTTAATGATACGCTAAAAGCCGGCGATCGTATTATACTTTCTCCTACAGCGGATTTGGTAGAAGGCAGTGAGGTAACTGAGATGGGGCAGAGTATGGAATAAATAATTCCATAGCAAAGCCCATGGCTTCATGAATATGACCAGACAAGGACGGATAGCATGAAAGAAATTATAAAAATAGAAAAACTAAATAAAATCTATGATACAGGCGCCATACAGGTGCACGCTTTAAAAGATCTTGATTTGACCATAGAACAAGGAGAATATGTAGCCATTATGGGTCAATCTGGATCGGGTAAATCTACATTGATGAACATATTGGGTTGTTTAGACAGACCCACTAGCGGTTCTTACTTATTGGATGGTATTAACGTGACAGAGCAAAGCGAAAATGAGTTATCCTTGGTGCGTAACAAAAAAATTGGCTTTGTATTTCAATCCTTTCATTTGATACCCAGAACCTCCGCCAGAAAAAATGTAGAGCTTCCCATGATTTATGGAAAAATATCAGCCTCGAAAAGATTCCAAAGAGCGGAGGAATTATTAAAAAAGGTTGGACTTGAAAAAAGGCTTGACCATATGCCCAATGAACTTTCGGGCGGGCAAAAGCAAAGAGTTGCCATTGCAAGAGCATTGGCAAACAATCCGCCTATTATATTAGCCGATGAGCCCACGGGAAACTTGGATACAGCTTCTTCAGTAGAGATTATGGAGTTATTCTCAGAGCTAAACCGTGAGGGTGCTACTGTGATTGTAGTAACCCATGAGGAAGATATTGCCGAGTTTACAAAACGAGTGCTTCGCTTTCAAGATGGACATATGATCAGTGATGTCAGAAGGGAGGAGTAATGCCAATGCTTTTTTGGGAAAATATGAAATTGGCGTTTCAAGCAATCAGAATCAATAAAATGCGTTCCTTTTTGACAATGCTTGGTATGATTATTGGTATTAGTTCTGTTATTTCCATTGTTTCTATCGGAGATACTATGCGTAGCGTGATTGCGGCAGAGTATGAAAACATTGGGAAGAAAAGAGTGAGTGTATACATAAATCCCGAGGATGGACTTTATGATGATACCTGTTTATTTACAAAAGATGATGTGGAAAAGCTAAAAGATGCCTTTCAGGACAACATCGCTTACATAGGGTTAGGGTTCTATGACCGTACCAATTTGCAAAAGGGAAGAAAAACGATACAGGTAACTATAGTGGGTACTGCTGAGAAGTATACGGATGTGCAAAAAGTAGAGATTATATATGGGCGCATGATTAGCGACCAAGATGTGAAAGAAGGCAAAAAGCACATTGTAATACAAGATTCTACAGCGATGGAAATGTTTGGGAAAGAGAACGCTGTTGGTGAAGTGGTTCGTGCAAAGATTTCCCAAGAGGAACAGGAACTTTTGGTAGTGGGTATTTATAAAAATACAGATTCTGCTTTGATGAAATTATTATCAGGCGGCAGTCTTGCTACGGCTTATATCCCTGAAACAGTGGGGATAAGGCAAAATGATACGCTGTGGTCGCTGGATATGTATGTTTCTGACAATGCAGATATGGAAACATTCCGCAGCCAGTTTGTAGGAGCATTAAGCCGTATGAAAAATAAAGCAAAAGAGGAAATTGAGTTTTATACTGCTATGGAGGATATGCAGACCGTTGATGGTATGATGAGCAAATTATCCTTAGCGGTAGGTGCCATTGCTGCTATCTCTTTGGTGGTAGGCGGAATTGGTATTATGAATATTATGTTGGTTTCTGTAACGGAACGTACCAGAGAAATCGGTATCAGAAAAGCATTGGGTGCAAGAACTGGAGATGTACTGATGCAGTTTTTGATTGAATCTGCCATTATTTCGGCGGCAGGAGGTATCATTGGTACAGCGCTGGGTATAGGAGTGGTTGGCATTGGCGGTGCTACCATAGGAATAGGTGTTGTGGTAAGGCCTTCTGTAGTAATAACGGCGGTTGTTTTTTCTGCAATAGTAGGTATTTTCTTCGGGTTATATCCTGCCAGAAAAGCAGCAAAAGCAGACCCTATTACGGCACTGCGGTACGAATAAAATAGCCGAAGTATAAGAGAGATAAGGCAGTTTGGAAAAAATGTAAAAATAAGCAAATAAGCAGGTTCTATGATTTATTACCATGGGAGCCTGCTTATTTCTTGAGAACTTGTTTTTGATATTTTAATAATTTATGGTGTTACTCTTGAATACCTGGAATTTTTGGTAAGGTTGCAAAGCCTTTTTCCAATTCTTCATCGGTAGGAGCGTAGTCCTCCATTTTTCCAGAGTGGTAATTCATATATGCCGCTAAATCGTAAGCACCATTTCCTGTTAAGCCAAAGAGAATTGTTTTGCTTTCTCCTGTTTCTTTGCATTTTTTCGCTTCCTGTATTGCAGCCGCAATGGCATGAGCAGATTCGGGAGCGGGTAGTATAGATTCTGTTTTTGCAAAAAAGGTAGCGGCATCAAAAACTTCATTTTGATACAATGCCCTTGCTTCATCTAAAAATCCATCATGATACAGTTTGGAAATAATGGGGGACATACCATGATAACGCAATCCACCTGAATGGATGGAAGAAGGGATGAACCCACTGCCTAAGGTATACATTCTTGCCAAAGGGGTTACATGACCTGTATCGCAGAAATCATAGGCATACTTTCCTCTGGAAAGAGAGGGGCAAGCCGCAGGTTCTGCTGCGATAAAATAAGGTTTTTTCTTCCCTGTGAGGCGGTCATGCATATACTCGCTGATGAGCCCTCCTAGGTTAGAACCGCCGCCTGCACAGCCGATGATAATATCAGGGTATTCTCCTATTTTTTCCATTTGCATTTTTGCTTCGATGCCGATAATGGACTGATGCAGTACCACTTGGTTTAACACAGAGCCTAATACATACCGAGTGTTTGGTGTACTTACTGCAACCTCGATGGCTTCGCTGATGGCAGTTCCCAAAGAGCCTGTGCAATTAGGGTCTTTTGCCAGTATAGCACGGCCAGCGTTGGTGGTGTTACTGGGGCTTGGGATAACAGTACCGCCATAGGTTTCAATAACAGCTTTGCGGTAAGGTTTTTGCTCTGCACTGATTTTTACCATGTATACTTTTAGAGGTAGGTCGTAAAAAGCACATGCCATGGATAAAGCCGTACCCCATTGACCAGCACCTGTTTCTGTGGTGAGGTGGGTAATGCCTTGTTGTTTATTATAATAGGCCTGCGCAATGGCAGAATTCAGCTTGTGACTGCCAGAGGTATTACTGCCTTCATATTTATAATAAATTTTTGCAGGTGTTTGCAGTGCTTTTTCCAGTGCATAGGCACGATGCAAGGAAGAAGGACGGTACATTTTATATTTTTCTTGAATTTCTTCAGGAATATCAATATACTGTTCTGTAGCAAATTCTTGCTTGCATAGTTCTTCTGCAAAAACAGGATATAAGTCCTCTACAGAAGCGGGTTTCATGGTTTGGGGATTGATGTATGGGTCGGGCCTTTCAGGCATATCCGCCATCATGTTGTACCATTGCTTTGGTAACTCGTTTTCGGTTAATAAGATTCTGTTTGGAATTTTGCTCATAACTATCTCTCCTATTCTTCTCTCGGTTTTTCTATTCTAAGCTAATAAAAAAGCCCTCTACATACCCCGAAAGGTATATAGAGGACGCGATTGCGTGGTGCCACCTCAGTTGGCCGATAAACGACCCACTTTGTTATCCAAGGATAATCTCTGTAACGGGAGAACCCGTGTTGCCTACTAGTTAGTAAAAATGTTCGGCTTCCACTCCCAGGCCCATTCTATCCTCTGGAAACATCGGTTTTCACCACCCACCGACTCTCTGAGATTCCGAAGAAGGATATACTCTTCCTGTTCAACGCTTTTTAAGTGTTTTGTTTCATTTTACATATTTTTGTGATTTTGTCAATACCTTAAAAATAAAGAATTTCACACTACTTGTAAAAAATAAAGGTAGCAGGTAAAAGAATTTTTGTCATTATTGTAATATATGCTATTAGTCAGCAGTGAAGAACCTCTAGTAGGTTCTGGTCTAAGTATCATTTGTAATGAGGAGATTATTTATGAAACAACGCAAAAGAAAGAATACCCGAAAAAGAAAAAAAAGGGTCATGCGCAAACGACTGATGTTACTTTTTATTTGTATCTTCATCGGTTGGTTTTACCGAAACATTAGCTCGCCTTTTATCATTGGGCTAGACCCAGGGCATGGCGGAGCAGATGTGGGGGCACAAGGCATTATTCCAGAAGTGGAGCTAACAGAAACCACAGTGAAATATTTGGAGACTATTTTGGAAAAAGACGGAAGGTTTCGTGTGAAGCTTTCCAGAAAATATGGAGAAGGAAAAGAAATTAACCCAAGAAACAGCACTTTAAAAAGCGCCAACCCCGATATTGTGCTTTCAATCCACGGAAATGCCGATGACAGCGGACGCGGTACGGGCTTTGAATGTTATCCAGCACCCCCTGGCAGAAAAAACCATGGGGCAAGCATGATATTTGCACAAGAAATTGCAAGGCAGATGGAGCGTCAAGGAAGTACCTTGCGGGGAACAGAGGGAATTCGGTTTGGATATTACATACCCGATGGATCTGGGGATTTTGTGAAAACTATTGTAGAGGCGCAAGATACCACGGTATATGAGTATGGAACATTTGGCATTTTGGAAGGAATGCCTTGCCCTTCAGTATTGGTGGAGCAGTGCTTTATTACCAATGCAGGAGATGTAGCTGCCTTCGCTACGGAGGAAGGATGTAAAAAAGCTGCATTTGCATACTATTGGGCAATATGCCGATATTTAGGGGTGGAACCTCGGAATATCACCGATGTATAGTTGTGCAATATAACGAAAAAAGTCGAATGTGTTATCCTGACAGAAACATTTGTATTCGCGATAAAAAACACTATACTAGTTGACGAATGAAAGAAGTGTGCTATAATAAAAAAAATAAAAACTCGGTATACAAAATGTGGATACCGAGCATTGTTTTCAAAACTATATTACATTTTAGGAGGCTTACACATGGAAAGAGTATTTAATTTTTCAGCAGGACCATCAATGCTGCCGTTAGAAGTGTTGGAAAAAGCACAGAAAGAATTTGTCTGTTACAGTTCCTGCGGCATGTCAGTTATGGAGATGAGCCATCGATCTAAAATGTTTGAAGATATTATATCCAGAGCGGAATCCTCGTTACGGGATTTAATGAAGATACCTTCCAACTACAAAGTTCTTTTTTTACAAGGCGGCGGTTCTTTGCAGTTTTCTATGATACCGCTGAATTTGATGAATAAGAACAAAAAAGCGGACTACGTAATTACCGGACAATGGGCGAAAAAAGCGGCACAGGAAGCAGCTCGTTACGGTAACGTAAACATTGTTGCATCTTCTGAAGATACTACCTTTGACCGAATTCCGCAGTTGGATCCCAGTAAGTTTGATCCAGAGGCGGATTATTTTTATATTACATTGAATAACACTATTTACGGTACACGCTATACCAAGCTTCCCGATACGGGAGATGTGCCTTTGGTGGGAGATATGTCCTCTAGCATTCTTGCGGAAGAAGTAGATATTACAAAATTTGGTTTATTATTTGCGGGAGCGCAAAAAAATATTGGCCCTGCAGGCGTAACCATCGTTATTGTAAGAGAGGATTTGCTGGGTAATGCTATGGAGTTTACCCCCACTATGTTAAAATATGATATTCATGCAAAAGAAAACTCTTTATATAACACTCCACCTACCTTTGGCATTTATTTTGCAGGATTGGTGTTTGACTGGGTGAAAGAACAGGGCGGTATTGCTCAACTGCAAAAAATAAATGAATACAAAGCAGGGTTAATCTATGACTTTTTGGATGAATCCAAGCTATTTCGTGGAACGGTGGTAAAAGAACACCGCTCTTTGATGAACATACCTTTTGTACTGCCAACAGAAGAACTCAATGCACGCTTTATCAAAGAGGCAGAAGCAAAAGGCCTGGTAAATTTAAAAGGACACCGTACTGTGGGCGGTATGCGTGCTAGCATTTATAACGCTATGCCTGTGGAAGGCGTAAAAGCCTTGGTGGAATTGATGAAAAAGTTTGAGATGGAGAATAGATAAGGAGAGCTTTTGTTATGTATAAAATTCAGACATTAAATAACATTGCACCTGTAGGATTGGAAAAACTGCCAAAGGGCGAATTTGAAATCACAAATAAAGGAGAAAATCCTGATGGTATATTAGTCAGAAGTTATGATATGCACCAAATGACACTAAATGATAACCTATTGGCTATAGCCAGAGCAGGAGCGGGAACCAACAATATCCCCATTGACCGTTGCACAAAAAGAGGAATCCCTGTATTTAATACTCCTGGAGCCAATGCCAATGCCGTAAAGGAGCTAGTATTAACAGGATTATTGATTTCTTCCAGAAAAGTTATTGATGGAGCAAACTGGACACAAACTCTGCGTGACCATGAGGATGTGGAAAAAGCAGTAGAGGCGGGCAAAAAAGAATTCGCCGGCCCCGAAATTGCGGGCAAAACATTGGGCGTTATCGGGCTGGGTGCCATTGGTGTTTTGGTTGCCAATGCAGCACTGGATTTGGGTATGGATGTTATCGGTTATGACCCCTATCTTTCCATAGATTCTGCTTGGAACTTATCAAGTGCTGTTAAGCACGCTTCTCGTTTGGAAACCATTGTAAGACAATGTGATTATATCACATTACATATCCCTTTGAATGATAAAACAAAACATACTTTTAACAGGGAGTTATTTTCTGAAACAAAAAGAGGCGTAAGGCTATTAAACTTTGCCAGAGGAGAATTGGTAGATTCAGAGGCTTTGAAAGAAGCCATAAAAGATGGAATTGTTGCCCGTTATGTGGTGGATTTTCCAAGTGCTGATGTACTGGGGATTGAAAATGTAATTGTGACACCTCACTTGGGAGCATCTACTCCTGAATCGGAGGAAAACTGTGCCGCAATGGCTGCTGAGGAGCTTCGGGAATATTTGAGATATGGAAATATCAAAAATTCTGTGAATTTTCCTAACTGTGCTGTACCCTATACAGGAAAGCCAAGAATTGCCGTATCTCATAAAAATCAAGTAAATATGATTGGTTTATTGAGCTCTGTATTAACCAAGTATGACATTAACATTGATAACATGGTAAATAAAAGTAAGGGAGAACTTGCTTACAACCTGATTATCTGTGATGATATGAAGGGAAAAGAGCAGGAATTGATAGAGGACTTATACAACATACCAAGTGTACTTAAGGTGAGGATTTTAAATTTAGACGGAAGTCCAGAAGGGGGAATGGAATATGGCGAGCATTAAACCATTTTGTGGAATTAGACCCACCCAGGAAAAAGCATCCGCTGTGGCAGCGCTACCTTATGACGTTATGAATAGCGAGGAAGCAAGACAAATGGTAGTAGGGAAACCGGATTCTTTTTTACACGTTGACAAGGCGGAAATCGACCTGGACCCTGCCATTTCTCCGTATGACGATAGGGTTTATCAAAAAGCAAAAGAAAATTTGGAAAAAATGATATCTTCTCACGTTTTATTGCAGGATGAAAAGCCGATGTTTTATATCTATCGTTTAAAAATGGGAGAACAGGTACAAACAGGATTGGTGGCCTGCACCAGTATTGATGAGTATTTGAATGAAACCATCAAAAAGCATGAACTGACAAGAGCGGATAAAGAAGAAGACAGAATCCGCCATGTAGATACATTAAATGCCAACACAGGCCCCATTTTTCTTGCATACAGAGAAAAAGAGGAGATTCGTAACATACTGAAAAGATGGATGGAGGAACATCCTGCTATCTACGATTTTGTGGCAGAAGATGGAGTGGAGCATTCTGCATGGAAGATTGAGGATGCAGATGTGATTTCTGCACTGGTTGCTCAATTTCAGCAGGTGCCAAATCTCTATATTGCAGACGGACACCATAGAAATGCTTCCGCTGTTAAAGTTGGGTTAAAAAGAAGAGAGCAAAATCCTAACTACACAGGAGAAGAAGAATTTAATTATTACTTGGCTGTGTTATTTTCCGCAGATGACTTATACATTATGGACTACAATAGATTGGTAAAAGACTTAAATGGACATACACCACAGGAGTTTTTGCAAAAGGTAGCAGAAAAGTTTGAAATCATTCCTTGCACCGATGATAAAAGCTGTAGCCCCAAAAAACTCCACCAATTTGGAATGTATTTAGAAGGCAAATGGTATCTGCTCTGTGCCAAGGAGGAGATAATTTCTAAGGATGCAGTGGAATCCTTGGATGTTTCCATTTTACAAAAATCATTATTAGAACCAATTTTAGCCATTGGTGATCCAAGAACGGACCAGAGGATTGATTTTGTGGGCGGCATCCGTGGCTTGAAGGAACTGGAAAGAAGGGTAGATAATGGAGAAATGGCGGTAGCCTTTTCCATGTATCCTACTTCTATGGAGGAATTGATGGCTGTGGCTGACAGCGGAAGAACTATGCCACCAAAGTCTACATGGTTTGAGCCTAAATTAAGAAGTGGATTATTTATTCATTCCTTAGAAGGCTAAAAAACAAAAAATGGAAAGAAAAAACAGCATATATTTTTTCCTTTTGTCACATATTAATTTTGCAGCGTGATATGATTTTTCCATAAGAAAATCATGAAGACAAACGATTGCAAAGGAGTGATTCCATGAAAGCCTTTACAGTTGGACTTTTAGCAGGAGGCACAATGGCGGCAATGGGCATAGGCTATCTGATGCAGGATAAAAAAGCCAGAAATACTGTATTAGATAAGGGCAAAAAGGCTGCAGTTAAAACAAGTGAGATGGTTGACGACGTGGTAGACAGCATTTTAGAACTCTAAAACTTGTAGCCAAGGAAACCGAGTATCAATACAACATTGGATACTCGGTTTCTTTTATTTTCGTTAAAGTACACAAAATTTTTTAGGTATTTGGAGTGTTTTGGAAATCATAATTGTAACAATAGAAGAAACAGATAGTCATACTGTTTGTAATGTGAGACTTATTTATGTAGATAGATGTTTTTTTTATAAAACTCATACCATTAGAGTAGATATTTTTAGGCGTATGTAATATTTTTCGGAAAAAATACCTTTTGTATATAAATTTGTCTTTATAAGTTGAAAAATCTCTAACAATAATTGTCGGAGAGAAAGCATTGCATACCCAATAGAGCTATGATATAATGAGCCAAATAAAAAAATATGTTTCTAAAGGGGGTAGGGCATATTTTGTATAAGTGCGGATATCGGCTTCCAATGGAGCATAGCATGAATCAGAACATTCAGAATAAGCATATACATACCTTAGAGATTTTTATTTATATTAAGCTGAATGAAAAGGAATCTATGCTCAATTATAAAAAAATTGACGAACTAGTAGAAAATTATCTGGAACAATATAACGGGAAATATCTGAATGAGATGGAGCAGTGGCAGGAGGTATCTCCTACCATAGAAAACTTGGGGGATTTTTTCTATCTGCAGCTTTCAGAATTGTTAGAGAAGCACCAATACCATTTGGTGATGCTAGAAATTAGCGAAACACCCTTGCGTACATACAGGGTGACGGGAAGAATGGGGGGATAAGTATTATGACTTATGGCAAAAAGAGGATTCAAGCAGGGATGGCTTTTTTTATTTCAATTTGTATTAGTATTTCAAGTGTACTGCCTGTATATGCATTAGGAGGAAATACAAATACCTACGGCAATGTTGTGATTGATGGCTATTTTGATGACTGGGCGGATAAGCCACATTCCTATGTGACCAACTGGGTACCAACTGGTTGGACTCCGCCTAATTCTCAGATGAGATATGCCTCCTTATTTTGTGATGGAGAGTACGTTTATTTTCATATCAAAATGATAAAGGCTTGGAAAGATTCTTTTAACGGAAATCAGTTTCATTTTAGGGCAAATGGAAGATATGAAATTGTCCTCAATATCTGTACGGCAGGAGGACAAAATAGCACCCCTATTTTTGGAGGGCCTGTTGGCAGAAATTCATACTATGTAAGGTATAACCATGATGGCAGCAGTACGGATAGGGATGTTCAGATTCCTAATTCCAAGGCCTACCTCTATGTTCCTGGGGGCAATGGTCAGGATGAGTTTGAAATGAAAATTCCTTACACTGCTTTTACAACAAAGCATAAGAACCTAAACTTAGATACAATTAGCAAAATTGAAGTGTGGAATCCTAATGTGATTGCAGAGCCAGTAGCATTGGTGGCTGTGGGTACCTCTACTGGACCAGTGGTGGGAGTTGTATTTTGCATAGGTACTGTTGCAGCAATACTATGGCACAGGCATCGGAAATCCCTTCCTATGAGGTGTGCAATATGACAGCAAAGGTTATCTATTTTATAGTTTGGCTTTTTGTGCTGGAGGTGCTGCACCGAGCACAGCTAAAGTTTTGGAGGTTTTTATGGGGGAGTGTCGGTTTATTCATTTCTTTTATGATTTGGGCGGAGCCCATTATGACAGTCCACTTGTCCCGATTTGTATCATTGGTAGCAGGTTTTTTGGGAGAGCTAACTAGGATGTATGTGCCGTATTTTGAATATGGCGTATTATTTATTGAAAATAAAGATTCCGCCATTTCCCTTTATATTGACTATGAGTGTTCTGGTGTGATTGAGATTATGGTGTTTTTATCAATGCTATGGTTTTTCCCGGTCTATGAGGTTTTAGAAAAGATTATTGTCAGCATCATTGGAGTTTTGTGGATTTTTATGGCAAATGTACTGCGGATTCATGCCATTTGTACGCTGATTTACTGGGCAGGCAGTGATTCCTATTATATTGCCCATACCATTTTAGGCAGGTTAATATTTTACGGATTTTCTATAGCATTATACTACTATGTATTTACTCGTGCCCATATCATTAGGCAAAGGATAGGAGGGTTACGTTATGAGAATCCTTGATTTTCTTTGCAGTTCTATTGTTTTTTGGATGTCATGGATTATTATTCCGCTTTTGGTAGAGATTCTTCCTGCAATCGGGGGATTTTTTATCCTTGTCAAAAAGAAGATAGTTCAAAAACCAGTAGAACCTATAACCAATTATCCGGAGATTTGTATTATTATCCCCGTATATAACTCAGCGGATACGTTAAAAAGCTGCATTGCTTCCATTTATCATTCTACGTATCCACGGCATTTAATGCGTATTTATTTGATACATAATGAGGGGCAGGATAATAGCTTTGAAATTTTTCAAGAATGTCAGAGGGAATTTCCTGAACTAATGATGCAGTGGCTTAATTCTAAGCAGGGAAAGGCCAAGGCATTAAATCTTGCGCTATATAATAGTGAGGGAAAATACATTATCCATATCGACAGCGATGGAAGATTACAAGAAGATGCCCTAAAAAATATGGTGAATCGCTTTGAAGCAGATTCTGAGATTGGCTGTATGACAGGTGTTATTTTAACAGACAAAGATTTGATTAGGCAGGAGAAATCTTATTGGAAAAGATTACTGCAACGACTGGAATTTTGTGAATATGCTCAGGCTTTTTTATCAGGAAGGAACTTTGATTCCGAGTTAAACTCTATTTTTACAGTATCGGGCGCATTTTCTGCTTTTCGTAAATCCACCATTTTAAAATCTCAGTTATATCATACAGGAACTGTATCGGAGGATACGCAAGTTACCTTTCAAGTGAGATTTTTGCTAAAACAAAGGATTTACTTATGCGAGAATGCCATTTTTTTATCGGAGCCTATCAGCGGGATAAATCAGCTCTATACCCAAAGGCAAAGATGGCAGAGGGGCGAAATAGAGGTTTCTCGTTTGTTTTTTAATAAAAGGTTGCCTACTGCAAACCTTCTTGCCAGAAGCTTGATGTTTCGTACGTTACTGTATGACCACACATTTGCCTTTCCCAGAATGATTTGGTATTTTGCCTTGGGATGCTTAGTATTTAAAAATTATTCCATGAGATTAATCATATTCTCTATGGGGTTAATTTTTGGATTATATATTATTTCGGCATACTTATACTATTTCTCCATTATTAGATATTTGGCGGATTTTCCCGAGATAAAAAAATACTATCGAAAATGTGGACTTTTGATTGCGCTGCTTCCTTTTTTTAATTTTATGATATTTTGGATACGCTTGGCGGGCATTATCAATAGCATTGATAGCCAGGGCAGTTGGCGCACCAGAAATTTAACAGAAGAAGGAAGGGCTGCCGTACAAGAAACAGAGAATATGATAGCAAGGCCATTACAATGGCTGGCTACCCTTCGTGGGTTTGTGAATGTGGAAAACGAAAAAAACTTTGAAGAATAGGATAACCAAACATGAAACAAATATTGAAAATACCTAGTTCAAACAAAAAAAGAATTATAGTGATAGTATTATGTTTTGTTGGAATTCTCTTTTTTAATAGCGTTGAAGAAGGCAAACACCAACAGGTGCTTTTGGAACGCTACGGAGAAGAACAGTTATTGTTGATAAAACAGGTTGTTGCGTTTTCGGAAAATATGAGCCAAAAGGGTGAAACCGTGGAGGAGGTTTTGCAACAGCTTACGGATTATTTTGAGGAAAATGTGACTTCGGGCAGTCGCTACTGGATACTATGCCAGGGAAGGCAAATTGTGTTTTATAAAAATAATGCTGTCACAAAGCAATACATAAAATTGCCTATCACAAATTATTTTCCTCAGGAGGAAAATATCAATTTTTATAAAGAAATTGGGAAAAGAGGATTTTTTAGCAAGGTGGTTTCTGACCAATATCAGCAAAAGTTTATAATATCTTCGGGGAGTATTCAACTTTCGGGACAAATCTATCATTTAATGCTTTGCACCAGTAAGGACTTTATCACGAACCAAAGTCAAACCAGAGTACACCATACCTATATCACACTGGGGATATTGCTGCTGGGTGCTGTTTCTCTTTGTAGCGTGTTGCTGTTTCATAAAGAATTGGTGAGAGCCAAAAGGGAGATATTTTCTTTAAAACAAGAAGTGCTGAAAAAAAATTGCCAAGTTTCTGCTTTAAGTTCAGAAAAATATTTAACTGATGAGGATTCTGCCCAGAGAATGGAAGCGGAAGAGCGGAAGATGCCCAAGGAGCAGATAGAAGAGCCTAAGGTAATTCTTGAAAAAAGAGCACTCTACCGCCAGTATCGGCTGAAGTTTTATTTGAATGCATATCATTCTATTATGATTGATGGCAAAGAGGGGGATATCCACCCTCACACTTGGCAGGTCATGATTCAAATGGTGAAGCAGAAGGATGAATTTGTGTTATTCAATGAAATAGAGGACAAAATTGATGCACTTTTCGCAAAATATCAGGATCAAACCATCAATACCATTGCTCCTTTTGATACACTAAATCCATCGTTAGAAAATATTAGCGAATATTTTAAAAATGAAATTACTGTTATCCTACAAGAATCTGGGTGGATATTAACACAATTTGAGTGTAGTGAAACACCCACAAGGTCTTATCTCATAGAGATACCTTTTGAGATTCAATAAGGGGGAACAAGCATGGAGGAAAAAAAGGTAAGGGAAGCTACTCTTAAAAAAATAAGGGAGTCATCCGTTTTTTACTTAGAAGAAATAAAGATAGTAGGGGCGATTGTTTTTTTTCTGATTTTTTCTCTAGGACTATCTTTGGTGTTAAAACAGATATATATCGCTTTAGATGGTGCAGATACGTTGTGCCACATATATCGTGGAGAAACTTTGCTCAGCAATATACTGCAGGGGCGCTGGTATCCCCTCTATGATTCTATGTGGTATAACGGTGTAGAAATCATGCGTTACTGGAGTCCATTGCCACTTTATTTTCTGGCATTGGTGCATGGCATAACAGGGGGCAATGCCATTGATGCTTATGGGGTATTTTTAGGGTGCTTATTTTTTATTGGCTCCTGTGGGTGGTTATGTTTTGGTAGGCGGTACAATAGGATAGGTTTGTCGGTTGTTTTGGCATTGGTCTGGTTTTTTTGTCCTGAAAATTTCCGCATTCTTACACTGGATGGGAATGTACCAAGAATGGTAATCAATGCATTGTTGCCATTTTTTTGCTATACCGTTTGGGAATATTTGGAGCGAGAGCAATTAAGACATTTATTCTACGCTTTCCTTTTATTTTTATTAATGGTGCTATGCCATTTGGGGATAGCACTGATTGTACTAAGCTCTATATTATTACTGATGATTTTTCATGGAATCAGCAGGAAAAGCTTTGGTCCTGAGAGTTTGCTGATACTGGTGTTTTTTTTAGGCTTTCTTGTGGTGGGGATATGGCTGGTGCCAGCCATGCATGGAGGAGCTGTTTCTAATAACACAGGCAATAATCAAGTAATGAAACTTTTTTTTCAAAATATACTGCTATCTCTTAGCCCGTGGAAAAGAATGGGTGGAGAGATGATGGTTTTTTACTATGGTATTTCATTATTTTTTATCAGTATAATGGGGGCTGTGTTAAGCCATAAAAAAACAAGAATTATATTTGTGGCAGGGCTTATTTTATTCCTCTGTACGGGAGAAGCTGCCTATCAAGTATTTTCATCTTTACCGTTTAGCCAATATTTATGGATGATACGATTTGTACCCTTATCCATTGTGTTTATTTTAATGGGTTTTATGCTTTGGAGCAGTTTAAAAAAGTGGCTGGTGGTGCTATTAGGCGTTATTTTGCTATTGGATTGTTACCCTTCTATACAGTATTTGCAAAAACTTAGCAGTGAACGAAATGGATTTACCAAAAGCGTGATGGAAAGCCATGCAACCCGTGAGGCACTACCCAAGGCGAAAGCTCTAACAAAACAGAGAATGGCCGTTATGAATCTAAGTCGTTCTTCTTTGGCATCCTATTATATTTCGGGAGTGGAGCCTAAGGTTCGGTATGTATTTGGTGCAGGGTGGGAAGGTGCGGCAACGGCAACCAATATGGTGCAAATCAATACTGCACTGGAGTTAGGCCATTATGCGTATTTGTTTGACCGACTGCTGGAATTGGGCAGTGATGTTGTTGTGATTCCGAAAGACCTCTTAAAATGGAGAGAATATGACTTAGGTAGAGTAAAAACTGCAGCAAAACAATCGGGTTATCAATTTATATCGGAAACAGAGGGGCAGTTATTGTTTCAATACCCCGTAACGGGAACATTTGGAACCATTACAAGGTATGAAAACCTTTCCATTGGATCTTCTGCAAAGGATATCGCAATGCTTTTTGCCGATTTTGAAGAAGGGGATTCCAGATGCCTAGAAGATTATTCTTTAGAAAAATTATTGAACTATAAAAAGATTTATTTATCAGGCTTTACCTATCGCAATAAGGGTACTGCTGAGGATATGATTCGGCAGTTGGCGGCCAAGGGTGTTGAGGTTTTTATTGATATGAACCGAATTCCCTTTGACCAAGAGACAGGAACCAACCAATTCCTTCGTGTATATGCACAAACCATTGTTTTTGAGGAAAAATATCCTATTTTAACATATCAGAATAAGCGATATGAAGCCATTGACTTTGCAGACGATATGGAAACATGGAATACCGTATATCTGGATGGTGTGCCAAACATCACAGGGCATTCTGCGTTTCAAAATAGAGAAGTTATATTTTTTGGGGAAGATGAAACAGGTAACATTCACTTTTTGGGGGCTAATTTAGTATATCATGCACTTTTAACAAGAGATACAGGTGTGGTAGCTTTATTAGAGAGACTTTTTGGTGAGAGTTATGGAACATTGCCACAGCGGAAAACGGTACCTGTTACCATTACCTATAAGCCAGATAAGATTGTGATTGAAACCAAAGGAAGCAGTGTAAATACGGCATTATCTCATTTGGATATTTTTCAGGCGAGCCGTCCTGTAGGGGTGAAAAATCATTTAATATATGTTTCAGCGGGAAAAACAGAGCTTAGCATTACATATCCGTATTTTGTAAATGGCATAGTAGTCAGCTGTTGCGGTGTATTGCTTAGTATCATATTTTTTGTGTATCTGTTCCGTAAAGAGCATAGTAAAACTGTAGGTTATTGCAGGGAGGTCTAATATGGATATTGGTGACAAAGTGAGTATCGTAATACCATCTTTGAACCCTTCTCATAAACTGTTGGCATTATTGAAAGAACTGAGGGAAAGAGGATTTTTGCATATGATTATTGTCAATGATGGCAGTTCATCACAATATGACCGCTATTATCAAGAGGCAAAGGAGGAATATGGCTGTACTATATTGGTGCATGACAAAAATAAGGGAAAAGGGGAAGCGTTAAAAACAGCCTTTTCTTATGTGGTTTCTGCTTTGCCTGATTGTAAGGGTGTGGTTACAGTGGATTCTGATGGACAGCATCTGCCGAAGGATGTGGAAAGCTGTGCACAAGCGTTAGTCCAGCATGAGAATGCTCTGATTTTGGGGTCCCGAAATTTTTATGGCAAGGAAATTCCTTGGAAAAGCAGATTTGGAAATATCATTACCAATGGAGTATTTGGCTTACTATGCGGTATCTGGCTAAAGGATACCCAAACGGGATTACGGGCAATTCCCTATTCTTTATTGGAGGAATTTATCGCTGTTTCGGGGGAAGGCTTTGAATATGAGACCAATATGCTTTTGTTTATCAAAAAAAAGAAAATTCCTTTGATAGAGGTGCCCATACAGACGGTGTATGAGAAGGGTGGGCATACCACCCATTTTCATCCACTCAGGGATTCGCTGAAGATTTATGCCTTGTTTTTTCAATTTGTGCTTACTTCTGCGGCATCGTTTTTACTGGATATTGGGATATTTCAGGTTTTCATTATGTTTTTAAAGGGGAAATATGCCTCCTATATTATGATAAGTACAATAGTTGCCCGAGGGATTTCTTCTATTTATAATTTTGCCGCAAATAAAAAACAGGTTTTTCATAGCAAGGAAAAGATAACACCTGAACTGGTGAAGTATTATATAATATGCGGGATTCAGATGTTAAGCAGTGCGACACTGGTACAGGGGATTTATGGGATGATAGGCGGAAGGGAAATTTTTATAAAAATCTGTGTAGATATTATGTTATTTTTCATTAGCTTTCAAATGCAAAGAGAATGGGTTTTTGCTGAAAAGAAAGAGAATACCTAATGGGGGATGACATCAAAAAAAGCCTTCAAAACGAATGTTTTGAAGGCTTTTAAACTGCGGACAGTGGGAATCGAACCCACACTATGTCACCATAACCAGATTTTGAGTCTGGCGCGTCTGCCAGTTCCGCCATGTCCGCATACTGATACAACGTCACTTGCTTAAATAGTGTATCATAGGTTGTATAAAAAATCAAGGTTTTTTTTATTTTCTTGAAAAAAATGTTTCTTTATTGATTTGCTTCTTTTTTTCCATACATAAATTCAAGCGCATCCATCGCCATGATGTAACCATATTCTCCAAATCCGCAGAGTTGCCCAATGCAGGCGGGTGCAGTTTTGGAAACGTGGCGAAACTCCTCCCTAGCATGAATATTGGAAAGATGCACTTCCACAGTAGGGATTTTGGCATTGGCTTTTATGGCATCATGGATGGCAATGCTATAATGAGTGTATGCCCCTGGATTGATAATGACCCCGTCATACTGCTCAAAATAAGCCTTTTGCAAAAAGTCAATGATACTGCCTTCGCTGTTGCTTTGCAAAAGAGTAATACTATGTCCTCTTTTTTCGGCTTCTTTTTGGATAAAGCTACAAATCTCCTGAAAACTTTTAGCACCATAAATTCCTTTTTCTCTCACACCTACCATGTTTAGATTAGGTCCGTTGATTACCATTAATTTCAAGTTATAGCTCTCCTTTCGTATCTTTTTGTAGTAAAAAGGGCAGAGATTCTCTGCCCATATTTTATTTGCTATGATATTAGCCTACCTTCACAGGTTCAGGATAACTTTCGCCAAAAAGCTCCACTGTTACTTTTGCCATGACTTGTTCTTCCAAAGGGCGGTCAGAACGGTCTGTTTTTGTATTAGCAATACGATTTACCACGTCCATCCCTTCGATTACTTTACCAAAAGCAGCGTATTGTCCGTCTAAATGAGGAGAATCTTCATGCATAATAAAGAATTGGGAACCTGCAGAGTCAGGGTGCATTGCTCTAGCCATAGATAATACTCCTGCTTCATGCTTCAAATTATTTTTAAAACCATTATATGCAAATTCGCCTGGAATGGTATAGCCTGGGCCTCCCATGCCTGTTCCGTTAGGGCAGCCGCCTTGTATCATAAAGCCGCGAATTACTCTATGAAAAATCAACCCATCATAAAAACCTTTTTGTACCAAATCAATGAAATTATTTACTGTATTAGGTGCAATTTCAGGGTATAACTCTGCTTTGATTTCTTCATTGCTTTTTAATGTAAATGTTACAATAGGATTTTTTGCCAAGATTCTCATCCTTTCCAAATTGTGTAAATAGTATTTTAGCAATTATACCATAATTTCTTTCAGATATACAACCATCATTCTCGATTTAACACCACTTCTACAAGTTCGGGGCGATTGCCGATGCGAAAGGGAAAGCGGCTGTTACCTAAGCCTCTGCTGACAACCATATTTGTACGTCCCTCCGAATGGATACCCGAGGTATATTTTGGTAGAAATCCTTGGTTGGGTGCAAATAATCCACCAATAAAAGGCAAGCGAATTTGCCCACCATGGGCATGGCCTGTAAATATTAAGTCTATGTTTTGCTTTACATACAGAGAAAAAAGTTCAGGTCTATGAGAAAGCAATATGGTAAAATGGTTGCCGCATTTTTTTTTCAGTTTTTGTAATACAAAACTATAATTTTTGTTTGCTCTAATATCCGCAAGACCCATAAGGCGAATGGTGTCACCTTGAAGCTCTAGCTTTGCAGTGTCGTTTTCTAATATGTGTACCCCTGCCATTTGTAATTGTAGTAGCAGTTCTTCATACATTCCCGAGCGAAATTCATGATTCCCCGAAACATAATATACAGGTGCCAAAGGAACAATTCCTTGGATTAAGCTCATAGCATCCTCCACATTTGTGCGGTTGGCATCTAATAAATCTCCTGTGATACAAATCAAATCAGCATCTATTTTTTTGATTTTTTTCAATAGGCGTTTTTGCTGATACCCAAAGGACTTATTTTGTAAGTCTGATATTTGTAATATGCGATACCCGTGGAAGTTTCGAGGCAAATTGGGGAAGGAAGCCTGCATACGGGTAGTAACAATGGAATTATCCTGCCAGTATAAAAAGGCGGCACCAAGGGAAAGTAGTTGAATGAAAAAACGAACATACTTTTTCATATTTTTACCTCGATTCTAAAAAAATATAACGGTATTATCATAAATCTCCATATTGAAACGAACGTGAGTTCGTGATATAATGCATATATCATTGTGAAGGAGAAGGTGGAAATATGGAACGTACTTTATTTCATATTGATGTAAATAATGCATTTTTAAGCTGGGAAGCTGTGAAGCGTCTTAAAGAAAACCCAGATGCTCTTGACCTGCGTACGGTTCCTTCGGTTATTGCAGGCAGTTCTCAAAGCCGCCGTGGCATTGTTTTGGCAAAGAGTACTCCTGCAAAAAAGTTTGGAATCGTTACGGGAGAGCCTGTCTTTTCGGCACAGCAAAAATGTCCTCATCTTATCTGTGTATCTCCTGATTTTGAGTTATACCATCGCTACTCCCAGCAGTTATTTTCTTTGTTATCCAATTATTCCGATAGGATAGAGGTATTTAGCATTGATGAATGTTTTTTGGAGTATACGGGAATGGAGGAGATTTTTGGTGCCCCATTAGATGCTGCCCAGCGGATTCGAAATCATATTAAAACAGAACTGAAATTTACTGTAAATATCGGTATCAGCACCAATAAACTTTTGGCAAAAATGGCTGGGGAACTGGAAAAGCCCGATAAAATTCATACCATGTATCCGCATGAAATCAAAGACAAGCTTTGGCCACAGCCCGTAGAACAGCTTTTTATGGTAGGCAGGCGAACGGCACAGCGGCTTAAGCGGATGAATATACAAACCATAGGGGATTTGGCTCACACAAGCAGTGCTCTTTTGGAGAAGGAGTTTAAGAGCTTTGGAGCTTTGCTCTATGCTTATGCAAACGGAATAGAGTCCTCCATGGTTTCTCCTGCGGATGCCATAAATACTCCCAAAAGCATCGGTAACAGCACCACCCTTCCTAAAGATGTAACCGATGCCCAAGGGGCATTTGGGGTTTTGTTGGCACTTTCTGATACAGTAGCATCACGCCTTCGTAAGCATGGCCTTTGTGCAGAAGAAATTACTATAACCATCAAATCCTCTGATTTTCAAGTATATTCTCACCAATGCAGAATATCGGATGTCGTAAATTGTACCAATGCCATTTACAAATATGCCTGTAAGCTATTTTTGCAAGCATGGAAGGGGGAGCCTATCCGTTTATTGGGAGTTCGGGCAGGGCGGCTATGCCCAGAAGAAGGTGTTCAGCTTTCTCTTTTTGCACAAGATTGGAGCAAAGAGAAAAAAGCGGATAAAGCAATGGATGCCATTCGCCTAAAATATGGAAAGCAGGCGGTGTGCCGTTCTTCTTTACTGCTTCCTAATTTGAAGAATTGTTCTGGCGGACATCTTCAAATCAATCCCAATTCTTTTCGATAAGTTTTAGTAGGTTTTCCGCTGTCGCACGGCTTCATACATCAATAAACCTGCCGCCATAGATACATTTAAGGATTCTGCTTTGCCCACCATGGGTATTTTTACTAAATCATCGCATAAAGCTACTGCATCGTCAGAAAGCCCTCTGGCTTCATTGCCTACAAGGACTGCACAAGGCACAGTAAAATCAAAATCATACAGATACTGCTTGCCTTGCAGGTGTGCAGCAAGCACTGTAATTTTTTGGGTATGCATTTGTTGTATTAGTTGAGATATCTCTACCTCCTGCACCACAGGTACATGAAAAATAGAACCCATGGTAGAACGCAATACCTTAGGATTATATAAATCTACACTGCCTTTTGATAAAAAGATGCCATTTACACCACAAGCATCGGCAGTTCGTATCAGTGTGCCTAAATTACCGGGGTCGTTAAGTTCTTCTGCTATGATATAAAAACCACGGCTCTCTTTTTCTAGAATTTCATGAATATGGAAGTTTTTTTGCCGGCAAAGAGCCAAAATTCCTTGGGAATTTGTGGTTTCAGAAACAGCTTGAAAAACTTGATTGGAAAAAATCAAAGTTTCAGCACGTTTTTGCAGTATGGAGCAATCAGAAGATTCTGCATAGCTTTGGGAAACAACGAAGTATTCTACTTCCCAATCTTCTGGGATAGAAGAAACAAACCGCAGTCCTTCTGCAATAAAAAGGCCTTCTTTCTCCCGATTTTTTCTGTTTTTTAAGCCTTGTATTTTTTTTGCCGTTTTGTTTTGTAAACTTTCAATCAAAAAAACTCCTCCTAGATATATAGTAAATAGCGAATCCCCCAAGGGGTTTTGAGGAACTACGCTTTTATGAATTGAATTGGCTCTAGTATATCCATAAAAGCGGAGAAAGCATGGCGATAAAGCACAGCGAGAAAACTCATGTTTTAAGAGGTTGTGCTTGAACGCCATATTTGCGAAGCAAATGACCGAAAAACCCAAGGGGTTTTGAGGAACTACGCTTTTATGAATTGAATTGGCTCTAGTATATCATATCTTTCACCTCCATGCCAATATCTTCCCCCATTGGCGAAAAATATTGGGTAAAAAAAATAGGATTCAAGCAATCACCCATTTTTAAGAACAACATATGATATAAAAGAACAATTTAATTAATAAAGGAGGCTTTAAAATGGGAGCATTCGAATTAGACAACAATGTAACAATCAAAGCTGAATGTAGATCTGGTCAACAACAGCGAGAGGAATGTATTATTGCCCAAAAAATCTTTGATCAGTGCAAAATTCAAAAATGCCTTACTCCGGCAATCTTAGGTCCTGCCAGAGCAGCACGAAACGTTCCTACTTGTAACGAAATGCTTTGTGAGGGAGATATTATTGTTCCTCCTTGCAATGCGGCTAATGTTTCAATTAAAAACTTGGAGTTGGAAAGAATTGAGATTTTATCCAAAAGAAAAAATCCGTTTAAACCTGGATGCTGGGATGTTGAATTAAAGTATGTTATTTTTTATGATTTGGAATTTAGAAGAGCAGACGGAACTTGCATCGGATGTATTGGAGCTGTAACCAATTATACCTTGAAAGTAACTTTATTTGGCTCCGATGAATCTGAAATTACAGTAGCCTCCGATCTTTATGGCTCCTGTGCAAATGCTGTAGGTGGTCCGTTTGTAAGTGCAGAAGGTAAAGCTGTTGCTTTGCAGGCTGAGTTAAAGTTTGCTAGCAATAATTGTGGCGGATGCGGCTGTGGTTGTGGCTGCGGATGCGGCGGTAGCGGCTGTGGATGCGATGATGTTGATTCCGCATTCGGCGCTCCTATTGCAGTCAATGTAACAATCGGCTTATTCACCATTGTAAAATTATTCCGCACAGTGAATATGGTTGTTGTTTCTCATGGAAATTGTGTTCCTGAATCTTGCGCTTGCCCATCTGTAAGCAGTAGTGCAGATGCTTGTGAGTTCTTTGATAGCTTAGAATTCCCTATGGAAATCTTTGCTCCAACTGCTACACCTCAGTCTTGCTGTGTTCCAGGAAGCTGCATTAAGGAAGACTGTGTAGAAGGCGAAACAGATAGTGCAGGAAACTGCGGATGCAGAAATAGAGGCTGCTGCAGATAACAGTACCAAAGTATTACCTGAAATAAATGGATTTACCAAATCCTTTAGCCACTCCATAATCCCTTCTTTATAATACAGAGAACTGCCGAGGGCATTGCCCTTGGCAGTTCTCCTTTTGTATAAATAGAATGATTTAAAATCCTAGTTCTTCACCGATTAAAATGACTTTAATACGTTTTGCAGGCTTGCAAAATCTGGTCAGTACAACTTGGGCACAAATACAATCTGAAGAAGTGCAGTCATGGCATTTTCCTGTAGTAGCACAAGGGGTATTACCCATAAAGCGCATACTATTGATAGGGGCTGCATAGGACCTTGCTCTGGAAATAGCACAATCTAAGTTTTGTGCTACTTTATTGATGCCACACATTACAATTACATTTTTTGGCCCAAAACATAATGCCGCTACACGGTTGCCGTTACCGTCTACATTTACCAAAATACCATCTTCAGAAATGGCATTGGTACTAGTGATATAATAATCGGATAACAGCCCTTGGCGGTGTAATTCATACACTTCTTGAGGATTTTTTCCTAAATCTCTATCAATGACACGATAATTGCCTTCGTGAAGTGCCTTTGTTACACCCAGTTCACGAATGGTTTGAGAACCACCCCAAGAGATTAGGCTATCTTCGGGAATTAGCTCCAATACTTTTTGTACTGCATCTTTTCCTGTTGGACAGAAATATGCTTCAAAATTACGTTTCTCTAAGGATGCAACTAAAGAGTTTGCTAATAATTCCGTTCTTTTTTCTTTTGGTGTACTTGCAGACATCATAAAACCCCTTTCCGGATATCATTTATTTTTTTTATAAAATTCATGGATGCCATGAATTGTTGACAACATATTTTGAAACAAAAGGTCTACCAAAGTGATGGCAGTCATTGCTTCTACAACCACCACCGCACGAGGAACTACCACAGGGTCATGGCGACCTTTGATGGAAATAGCAGTAGCCTCTCCGTGAGCATTCACTGTTTGCTGTTCTTGTCCGATGGAGGGCGTGGGTTTTAGTGCGGCTCGAAAAATAAGAGGGGAACCGTCACTGATACCTCCTAATATTCCTCCTGCGTGATTGGTTCTTTTTTGAATGGAGCCATCTTCCGCAACATAAAAGCTATCGTTATTTTGGGAACCCACAGCATTGGCAATATCAAATCCATCGCCAAATTCAATCCCTTTTACGGCTCCTATGGAAAGAATTGCCTGACCAAGAAGGGCATCCAGCTTTTGGAAAACTGGCTCACCAATTCCTGCGGGAAGGCCTTCTACCCTGCATTCGATGATACCGCCTGCAGAATCCTGTTTTTTAATACAATCATCTAGAAATGCACTTGCTTTTTGGGCGGCATTGGCATCGGGCATACATACCTTGTTTTTCAAAATCTCATTAGCATCAAAATGTTCTATGGAAACAGGGCCGATTTGTTTGGTATAGGCACAGATGGAAATATCCAAAGAAGCCAATATTTTTTTTGCTACTGCTCCTGCTGCAACTCTTGCTGCTGTTTCTCGCCCCGAGGAGCGTCCGCCCCCACGGTAATCTCGGAAACCAAACTTTTGGTCAAAGGTAAAATCAGCATGACCTGGGCGGTATACTTCTGAAAGAGCAGAATAATCTGCGGAATGATGGTCCTCGTTATAAATTACCAAAGAAATGGGAGTACCTGTGGTTTTGCCTTGAAACACACCTGATAAAATGTGAACCGTATCACTTTCTTTTCTAGGGGTGGAATATAAATGGGAGCCGGGTTTTCGTCTATCCAAATCTGCTTGGATATCCGCCTCCTCCAGAGAAATTCCCGCAGGACACCCATCAATTACCACTCCAAGTGCTTTCCCGTGAGATTCCCCCCAGGTAGAGATTGTAAATAATTTTCCGAATGTAGAACCAGACAAAATGTATCACCTCGTTTATTGTTATCCATAGAAGCAAAGACCAAACTACTGCTTGGTATATTATGCTGTGGATAGAATTGGAATAAGACCTCCATAGTTGTTTTTTATTTTAGCATAAAAGCGGTCATTTTAATAGCTATTTTCGTACCTCAAAAGGGTAAATATAAAGTAGTTGCCTTTCAAAGGGTTTATGGTATAATTTTAGTATGTTCTCATAGAGAGTACATCTGACTTTTACGGATTCATGTTTACTATGAAAGCATAACCTAAGTAAGATGTGTGGGTGGATAAAGGAGGAATAGATATGGATTTAGATTATAGCGAAATTAAAAAAGTTGACCCTGAAATTGCAGCGGCTATTGAGCAGGAAATGCATCGTCAAGAACAAAATCTGGAATTGATTGCTTCGGAGAATGTGGTTTCCAAGGCAGTTATGTTGGCTATGGGGACTCCTCTTACCAATAAATATGCAGAAGGATATCCAGGAAAGAGATATTACGGCGGTTGTGAAAAGGTTGATATCGCCGAAAACTTGGCAAAAGACCGTTTGAAAAAGCTCTTTGGCTGTGAACACGCTAATGTGCAACCTCATTCAGGTTCTCAGGCAAATCTTGCAGTATATTTTGCAATGCTAAAACCAGGAGATACTGTTTTGGGAATGAATCTTGACCAAGGCGGTCATCTTTCTCATGGAAGCCCTGTGAATATGTCCGGAAAGTATTATAACTTTATTTCTTACGGATTAGATGAAAAAGGATATTTAGATTATGATGACGTGAGAAAAAAAGCATTGGAGCATAAGCCTAAAATGATTGTGGCAGGTGCAAGTGCTTATGCACGTATCATTGATTTTAAAAAGATTTCCGAAATTGCACAAGAAGTCGGTGCATATTATATGGTAGATATTGCTCATATTGCAGGCTTAGTAGCAACTGGCCTTCACCCAAGCCCTGTGCCTTATGCTGACTTTGTAACAACTACAACCCATAAAACACTGCGTGGCCCTAGAGGCGGTGTTATTATGTGCAAAGAAAAATATGCAAAAGACATTGATAAAGCAATTTTCCCTGGAACACAGGGCGGACCATTGATGCATACCATTGCGGCAAAGGCAATTTGCTTCCATGAGGCATTACAGCCAGAGTTTAAGGAATATTCCAAGCAAGTGGTTAAAAATGCGGCAGTACTTGCGGAAGCTTTACAAAAAGAAGGAATTGATATTGTATCAGGAGGAACTGATAACCACTTGATGCTTGCTGATTTAAGAAAGCTGAATATTACAGGAAAATATGCAGAAAAAATATTGGATGAAGTTTCCATCACTGTAAATAAAAATACCATCCCTAATGACCCTGAATCTCCTTTCGTTACCAGTGGTATCCGTATTGGAACCCCTGCTGTAACTTCCAGAGGAATGAAGGAAGACGATATGGTGGAGATTGCTCATATCATTGCTATGGTTTTAAAAGATTTTGAGGGAAATAAAGAGGAAGCTACCAAAAGAGTACATGCTTTAACTGCAAAATATCCTCTTTATAAAGATTAAGACTATGGAGATGCTGGGAGCCTTTTATCCCTGCGTCCTCTTAGAATAACCCTTAGCCGGAAAAATAGTTTTTCCGGCTTTTTTTGTGTAAGAATTACAAGTTTTTAAAGCAGTACAATTCAATTCCTGTGGAATTGTTGCATTTACCTTAGGGATATGTTATCTTGAAACAAGAAGGCTTACAATAGCGGGGCAGTTATCCACATATTATGTATACTGTGTGTTGTAGCCGAGAAAATTCATCAAAATAATATGAAAATAGGGGGAAATGACTATGGGTTCATTGGATGGCTTAAAGATTTTGGATTTTTCCACATTATTACCTGGCCCTTTTGCCACACTGATGCTGGCGGATATGGGAGCTGAGGTGTTAAAAGTAAGTTCAAAAAGCAAACCAGACATTGTTGTGGAGTATCCGCCGTTTATTGAAGGAACAAATATTTCTGCGAACCAAGCATGGCTTGGCAGAAACAAAAAAACAATGTTTCTAAATCTTAAAACAAAAGAAGCAGTAGAAATTGTAAAAAAACTGATTTTGGAATATGACATCGTTATGGAGCAGTTCCGCCCAGGTGTTATGAAAAAATTAGGGCTGGATTATGAAACGTTAAAAGAGATTAACCCAAGGCTGATTTATTGTTCTTTAACAGGATATGGACAAAGCGGCCCATTAAAGATGAATGCAGGCCATGATATTAATTATTTGGCTCGTAGCGGAAATATGTCCTACGCAGGCCGCAAGGCAACAGGCCCTGTTTTGACCAATATGCAGATTGCAGATTTGGCAGTAGGCTCCCTCAATTCTGTTGTAGGAATATTGGCGGCGGTAAATTACAGAAATAATACTGGCAAAGGGCAGTATGTGGATGTAGCAATGTTTGATGGCTTGATTCCTTTTAACGCAATGGACGGAACAGCTTTCTTGGCTACAGGCCTGGAACCTCAAAGAGAAGGACAGCGCTTAAATGGCGGATGTATGTATGATTTTTATGAAACCAAGGACGGCAGATATTTAAGTGTTGGATGCTTAGAGCCTCAATTCTGGGAAAACTTCTGTAACTGCATTGATAGACCTCAATATATAGAAGGTACTGTATGGCCTGAAAACTTAGAAGAAGTAAAAGAAGATATCCGCATGGTGCTAAAAAGCAAAACTTTACAAGAGTGGATGCAAATATTTGACGGTAAGGATGTTTGCGTAGAGCCTGTGTTATCCTTAAAAGAGGCATTGATAGAGGATGAACATATGAAGGCAAGGGAAATGGTAGTGGATGTTGCATTACCTACAGAGGATAAGGTAGTAAAACAATTAGGTACTGCCATTAAGTTATCTGATTGCCCTATTGAGTATCGCCACGGAGGTTATCCTCTTGGATATCATACTCAGGAAGTAATGAAAAACTTGGGATATAGCCAAGAAGCAATAGAAGAACTTCAGCAGAAAAAAGTATTTGACTAATACTGTAAAAAACTGTTGAAAAACATATTTTTATGAAAAAACAGTGAAGTAAGGAAAGCAAGGGTGTCCTTACTCGTTTTTAGGAAAAATTTATTTTGTATGAGGAAAACAGCGAGTTTTAAGGCTTTGCCTTATGGCTCGCTATTTTTGATGGAAGATAGTTTGCTTTCCTTTTTTGACAGGATTTTTCATAGTGAAAAAAACAGTAGTTTTATAGAACTTTATTGTATCCTTTGCGAGGTATAATTCTTCCTTCTCTGGAAATCATTTTAACAGGCGAATTTTTGAATTACGTCTGGAAATGTATCTTGAGGAGGGTATCGGGATGATTAACAAAGTAGAAATTTGTGGCGTCAACACCTCAAAGCTTCCAATATTGAATAGCGAGGAGAAAAAAATCCTTTTTGATAAAATACAACAAGGCGATGAAGAAGCAAGACAGAAGTATATTTATGGTAATTTAAGGCTGGTTTTAAGCGTGATACAGCGTTTTTCCAACCGTGGAGAATATATGGATGATTTATTTCAAGTAGGGTGCATTGGCTTGATAAAAGCGATTGATAATTTTGACGTATCTCATCAGGTAAAATTTTCCACTTATGCTGTACCTATGATCATTGGTGAGATCAAGCGCTATTTACGGGATAATAATACCATTAGAGTAAGTAGGTCCTTGCGAGATACGGCGTATAAGGCTTTGCAGGCCAAGGAACGGCTGATGGAAGAAAAATCCAAGGAGCCTACCATTGATGAAATTGCCAAAGAACTGGATATGACCAAAGAATCTGTAGTAATGGCATTGGATGCTATTCAGGACCCGATTTCATTATTTGAACCAGTATATCACGATGGCGGAGATGCTTTATTTGTTATGGACCAAGTGAGCGATGAAAAAAATGCAGATGCAATTTGGCTGGAAAATATTTCCCTAAATGAAGCAATCCATAGATTATCAGAAAGAGAAAAGCGAATTGTTAGCTTGCGATTTTTTGAAGGAAAAACACAGACGGAGGTAAGCGAGGAAATCGGCATTAGCCAAGCACAAGTTTCTCGGTTGGAAAAAAGTGCCTTAAAGCATATGCGAAAATATATGTAAACATTTTTGTTGGAATTGGAATTTTCTGCTGAATATGGTATGCTTAAATGGAATAAATTTTTATAGGGATCGAGGTAGGTATATGAAGGCAGTAGAACATTTTCGTACCATAACAGAACACAAAAAATTGGTTGGGAGATATTGCTTTGCAGTTGGCCTATACAAACAAGGAATATTGCATGATCTTTCAAAATATTCTCCTACGGAGTTTTTTGTGGGTGCAAAGTATTTTCAGGGTGACAGAAGCCCTAATAATGCAGAAAGAGAGAAAAAAGGGTATTCCTCTGCGTGGCTGCATCATAAAGGTAGAAACAAGCACCATTTTGAATATTGGATTGATTACGGCAAAGGGGGCGAAGGTACGGTTTTAGTGGGAATGAAGATGCCAGTACGGTATGTTGTAGAAATGTTTCTTGACCGTATTGCAGCGTGCAAAATTTATCAAAAGGAAGAATACACCGATGCAAGCCCTAAGATTTATTATGAAAAAGGCATTAAATATCATATTATGCACCCAGAATCACAAGCCTTGTTGGAAAAGCTATTGAATATGCTAGCAAATGATGGTGAGGAGAAAACACTGAGATATATCTCCCACATTATTCGGCAAGATAAAATAACAAGACTGAAAAATACATTCCGTAGTTTTTTCGCAAAAAAGTGAACCTTTAGTGTTCTGTTTTCTAATATCAAAGAAGGCAGAACATTTTTTTAATATTTAAAAATACAGAAAAGTATTGGTGCATAAACTCAAAAATATAACCATTGTGATAAGGATGTATAATTTTTGGAAAAAAATTGAATCCTTGGGAATAACAGCATGGTAAATCATAGAAGGATATGATAGTATACTATCATATCAAAATAATTGGAAGGCTTATCCATTCAAAACTTGGTAAGGAGGTATATGTGTGGCGGTATTAGAAGAACTGAACCCACAAAAGGTATTTTACTTTTTTGAGGAAATTAGCAAAATTCCAAGAGGAAGCGGAAATGAAAAGGTAGTTAGTGATTATATTTTGCATTATGCACAGGAGAAGGGGTTTTATTGCAGACAAGATGAAGCCAATAACGTATTTATTAAAAAGCCAGGAACCAAAGGCTATGAGCATTCTCCTGCAGTAATTTTACAAGGTCATATTGACATGGTTTGTGAAAAAAATATGGACACAAATCATGATTTTTTGACAGATGGTTTAGAACTTGTGATAAAAGATGATTTTATATCTGCCAATGGCACCACATTGGGAGCCGATAACGGAATTGCGGCGGCCTATATGCTGGCTGTGTTGGATTCCGAGGATTTGGAGCATCCTCCTATTGAGGCAATCTTTACCACCGATGAAGAAGTGGGTATGAAAGGTGCCCATGCGTTTGACCCTTATGATGTTACAGGAAAAAGATTCATTAATATGGATACGGAAGAAGAAGGACATTTTGTTGTAAGCTGTTGTGGTGGAAAAAGAGCCACGTTATCCTTGCCTTTAGAAAGAGAGGATATCCCTAAGGATACTAGGGCATACAGCATACAAATCAAAGGCTTAAAGGGAGGACATTCGGGGGCGGATATCCATCTGCAAAGAGCCAATGCCAATAAACTCATGGGTCGGGTACTATATAATTTGATTCATCAATTCC
>JAAYQI010000265.1 GCA_012519385.1 Candidatus Epulonipiscium sp. | reverse complement strand
TGTGCAGCCTGTGTTCTTGGCTGTCTCTTGGCATTGATTACAAAACATAGTCATATTTTTTAAATTTATACAAAGTTAATCTATTTATTCTATTAGCTTGTTCGTCTCTCTATTATTGTGGCTAACGGATGGGTATATGATTAGTGGCGGATTTCAAAGCAATCCACTATCAAGATAGCAAGGGGCTTGATAGTGGCACAAACCTTAGAACCACCACAAGCCCCGCCATTAATTATATACCGTGTTAGCGTTTCGTTGCACTCATTCTCGGTCATTTAAATCTGACTCTTGAATCGTGAAAACAACAACTCCATTATTACCTATCAACCACGAATTCCAAGAGTTATAGTTAAAAGGACTATGTAATTCATTTGAGGCATCAACTTTATACCAAGTTTTCAGTATTTTATCATCTTTTAAGATACTAATAGAATCCCATCCTCGTGTTTTTAATAGTTCTTCTACAACATCTTCATTCTCGTTAATTTTTATACCTCCTAAGAAATTAACAGTATCTCTTGGAAAAATAGTTGAGTAATTTTGATAATCGTCTATAATAACCTTTAATGTATCATTGGTATTATTTGAAAAAGAGATTTCATAAATATAATCAAAATTTTCTTCCCAACACCCACTAAATAAAAGTAAAAAAAACAATACTATTTTTACTTTAAAAACTGTATTTTCCAAATCTTGAATCAACTTGTGCATCTTTAGTGAATTTTTCTTTAAGTTTAGATTTTAGTTTCATATGAGAATTAACATCCAATGTTAAGCATGAATATATTTCAGATGGGGTAAAGCCATCATTATCATCCAATCTCATTAATATCCCAGGTTTATACCAATCTTCTTCATAATCAAAATAACCACTAAAACTCCCAAAATAATCTCTAATGCAGATACCATTACCAAAGTAATTTCCCCACATTTCACCAACGCCTGTATATCCTGCGTAGATTTCAGTACCTTTACCATAACCTCGGTTATTTACAATATGGGTAATGTACTTTTTCCAGTAAGCTTGTCCAACTTTGCTAAAATGACTGGCATGTGACAATTCATGGAAAACTATTGAATATAATGTTTTTGAATCTGTATTTTTATAAATGAAAACGTCAGGTAAAAATCCGCCCAAATACCAACTATTATCATCGCTGCTGAAAGTAGCGGGAATATCCATACTGTTCAGTTCCGCGTCCGTAAATGCAACATGCCTTAACATTGGTGCTGAACCAGCCCATTTGCTATTGCTTTTGTTTCTTGCCCAAATGGTTGTATAAGTTGGTGGTTTTGAAACACCAAATTTCGGGCATAATTTTTCCCGGTAAATATATGCAGCATTGTTCACGCTTGCCCAAAGCCAAGCATCAGAATTTGTATAAATATCCCTGCTGTAACCGCTGTTTGAATGCCACCCCATGTTATAATTGGCACAAGCAAACGATGCCCAGTTTCCCCATACTGTAAAACCTGTTTCATTTTGGAAAACGACCGCATAATGAATATTCGTTCTATAATATTTATCCATTTTGTATTTACCGTCCTCACCAGTATATTTGCTGTCCCACTTAACGAAATTATGAACCCTGACTTTTACTTTCATCACACCTTCCAAGCCTATTTTAGTCGAACTTCGACTTTTTATGGCATTATTGTCGACCCTTATAGTTCCCGCAGGTTTCTTCTTTTTTGCCATAATTCCATTGGAACTTTTGAGGGTGCTTTCTTCATTTAAATTACCTGTGATTCGGAAAGCCTCAAACTCAAGCTGTCCATAAAAATCTCCTAAATAGCTGCTTTTCAATTCTGTTTCGTCTTCCTCATCATCTTCAGGGATATAACATTCCTCTATTATT
>JAAYQI010000264.1 GCA_012519385.1 Candidatus Epulonipiscium sp. | reverse complement strand
TGCAATCTTCGCTGCCACTAGCGTCGTCACTGTAGGATACATAATTACAAGACTTTTCCCAAGTCAACTGGTGTCCATGTTTAACAGAGAGGAAGAACTTTTATCCTTTGGCAAAATGGCTGTCCACTCCTGGTTCTTGTTATTCCCAGTGGTAGGTTTCCAAATTATTGGCTCAAACTTCTTCCAAGCTATAGGTAGGGCAAAATCCGCTATGTTCTTGACCCTCACCAGGCAGGTCATCCTACTCCTTCCAGCAATTTTGGTATTTGCAAGATTCTTTGGTTTAAAAGGCATCCTATACGCAGCGCCCTTTGCTGACTTTTTCTCCTTCGTTTTAACATCCATATGGTTCTTTTTTGGAATGAAAAAACTCACGAAAATGCAAAACCTAACATTAAACTAACTTAATGTTAGGTTTTTTCTTTATTTTATCTCTCTAATTACATGTACAGCTTTATTGTAGTACTTTTTACGAACGTAGATATAATATTGAATTTAACTCCAAGAGAACTAGCTCTTTACCTTATCCTACTTTGAGTCATATTTTACTCCTCGATAAAATCAGTTCTGATTAAAAGGTAACATATTTCAAAAGAAAATACAATTGAAATGTGAAAGCTTAGGGTATATAATAAGTAGCTAAAAGATATAAACTCGACTTTGACAGATAAAAAGTGCAAAAAGAGCTATAAACCCTCATAGTAGAATGGTTTGTAGCTCATTTTAAATTACAAATAGTTGTAGTGCAAAAAGCTATATTTTTGAACTACCAATAATTTTTCTAATTTCTCCTCTTGTTAGTCTTTTTTTAGTAAAGTCAAATCCTATAATTTCGCCAATCAAATCACTTTCATCTGAACGATAATCAAATAAGTAAAGGTTTTTAGTTTCCGGAGAGCAGTTAATTTTACTAAGTGTATCTATTATCTTTTCTGTAGACATTGCGTAATGTAATCTTTTGTGTATAAGCCTTAATATGACAAGTGCTATATAGCAGATTAAGAAATGTGCATGTATTCTGTCCTCGCGAGAAACATATACAGGTCGTGTACATAGCTCGTTTTTTGTAACTCGAAAGTTATCCTCAATTCTCCAAAGACCCTGATATATTTCAATAATTTTATCATCAGGAAACTTGTTTGATTCATCGTTAAAAATGTTTGTTACAATACAATAGTACCCATCATATTGCTCGTCTTCCATATATTTTTTGTAGTTAATATAAGGTACAGACTTATCACGTTCCTTAATCTCTCCTGTTTTTTTATCAACTTCAATGTTTTCTATGTATCTTAATGCTCCATATGAAGTTGCCTTGGTATACGCTGAAGGATTATCAACTATGCATTGTGCTTTTTTGAGTACTGCTTCTCTCTTGGCTTTTGAGCGATCTGCATACTTTTTGCTGTAGAAGACAACTTGGCGTTGATCTACAAAAACTTTCTTTTTAAAGGTATCGCCGTTAGGCCTTAAAAAATCCACATTTATAGCCCTTCGAACTACTCGAGATTTTCTCTTGTACTCATCACCAAAATATTCATAGCCTTCCTCATTTAAAATAAACTCCTTAATATCATTATCAGCGCCACGAACTGACTGGCTAAAAACATATGAACATTTTCCGCTCTCTAAGTAATAAATGTTGTTTCCAGTATTTTGTGCTGCATCAGCTACTGCAATAACTCTTCCAGTATTGTAGTTTCTTACTAGTTCTCCTATCATAGGTCTTAAATGCAACTTTTCTGATTCGTTTCCAGGAAAAAGCTCATATGAGATTGGAATACCGTCGGCATCCATAGCAAGACCTAATTGAACTATAGGATCACGTCGATACTCCTTGGATGGACCATTCTTTCTCAGATCGTCCTCCTCATCAATCTCAAAGTAGTAATTTGTAGTATCGTAATATACATACTCGGTGTTACGTCCATACTTTACTGATATTTGATTATGAATATGTTTTTTGATATCATCTTCAATTTCAGCAAAATATGATAACGATCTATATATGTCCATAAGAGAAAACGCATTTTTCTCAAAGTCAAAATATGTACTTTTTCTTTCAAATGTTCTCTTTTTAGATGCTGGAGCAAGTATACGGGAGAAGATCAGTAATTTTAGTATAGAGCTTGTGTTGTAAGCAAACTTTCTATTTCGTTGTTTGTTGTTTAATAACCGGTCTAGGCCTAACTCATAATAGATTTTTTGTAAAACAATATAACCCAAGTTTCTTCTTGCAGATAGGTTTTTTGGAAGTATAGCATTTTTATTTTCTTTTATAATATATTCAGAATCTTCGGCTTTTTGTTTTTCGTTTTGTTGACTTACGTATTCTGTATAATATGCAATAGGGTCATCATATATTTTTTCAAGCTCATCTAAATAACCGAAAGACTCAATTGTTCTTGAACTTGGGTATTTCGCTCCCGCTTTTCTATAACTTTCAGCCATGCTTAAGTAAGTACGACCAGTTTTTTTATTTTTAGAAACTTTCAGAAACATCCTATTAGCTCCTTTTCTCTAAAACTATTTTTATGTAAGCATATTAATTATACCATATTATTCTACATAATACTACAATTATTATCAAAATTTTATAATAAAAAAACGCTATAAAGCGTTGTACAATAATGTTTTATTTACTTTTGTCTTATTTTAAACTGTTAAACTTGCGTGTCTATATTTCTACCTTCACTAAAATTAGGTATGCATTCGACAATTTTATTCAACATACAATACTCCCTTTATGTTTTCTTCGTATTATACCATAAAAAATATTCATATACCGTTTTGTACTTGATTTTTTTACCTTTATCTCGACTTTGACAGATAAAAAGTGCAAAAAGAGCTATAAACCCTCATAGTAGAATGGTTT
>JAAYQI010000032.1 GCA_012519385.1 Candidatus Epulonipiscium sp. | reverse complement strand
TGTGTGGTTTCATGGGTACCTGTTCCAAAAATATGCCCTGGGTCAATTTTTAAAATGCTACGGCCTTTGGCATCTTCTGCCGTAACTTCTTCCCAAGAAGGGCATATCATAAGCTTTTCCCCTATAGCGAAGGGCTTGAAGTATTTTTTCCAGTTATTTGCCCAGTCTTCTTCCTTGATATTTTTTAAAGTTACCATCAGAGAACCTAGTGGGAGTTCTTTTTCTTCCATCTGCAATGACAATAACGCTCCTCTTATCTGAGAAAGCTGCTCTCTGCCATGAAAGTTATCTCTCACAAAAAAAGTAATACCTGTTGGTTTATGAGATTTTTTCTCCACCAATTCATCCTCAATATAATCCCAATCTCTATGAGGATTTTCCAAAAACTCTTGAAAATCTCTCTCATCCTCTATCATCAGCCCCGTTAAGCCGCATTGGTATAATACACCGCTCACAGGCTCTAAGCCCTCTGGGCTGGTTTCCACAAATACTTCAATCCATTCCATTGTAAATCCTCCTCTGTAGCTTTTGCAGCTTTTCGGTTTTCTTATGAAAAACATAACTCTATCATAAAGTATCCCAAAGCTTTTTTACGTTTATAAACCTCCTTCCCGACTTTATTGCAAAAAGTTAAGAAGGAGGTTTATGTAAAAGTTGCCTTGCGTTTTTTTCCTTATCAATATGGAAATTCCCCTTTTATTTGCCAAAGATACGGCAAACCTCGGCATAGCTTTCAGGTGTGCCGATATCATAGCAATCTCCGTCAAAAATATAAGCATACACATCTTGACGGTGGTATAACCATGCAGGAAAATTGCCAGGAGCATCGGGTTTATTTCCCTCTGCCAAATATTGTGCAAAAAGAGGAACAGTTTGTTTTCGGTACATATATGTAGCAAATACTACCATATCAGACTTAGGATGCTCTGGTTTTTCCTCAATATCCAATACACGTCCTTCTTTATCCAAAAGAGCAATGCCGAATTGGCTTAGGCTTTCTTTCTCCGCCCACTGCTTTACGCAAACACAGTCAGCCGCCTTTTGCACATAGTACTCATAGTAATCCTTTAGGCGGTATGTAAAGAAATTATCTCCCGCTATTACCATAAGCTCATCTTCAATATTTTTTTGCTCAATGACAAAACAGATATCACCAATGGCTCCCCTGCGGTTTTCCTCCGTAGTAGTGCCATCATCCAATACGGAAATGGGGATGCCACTTGCCGTATTATTTGCCCAATCGGTAAAATGCTCGGCAAATTTATGATTGGTTACAACATATATTTCATCCACTGCTTCAATGGTATTGATTTCATCCACGATATAATCAATAATCGGCTTCCCGTCGATAGGGAGCAAAGCCTTGGGAGTATTCAGCGTAAGGGGATATAATCTTGTTGCATACCCTGCCGCCAAAATAATTGCCTTCATTTCTTCTCCTCCTCTTTCTGACTGATACCACACCGATCCACAGCATTGTGCCCAAACAAGCCTTCGCAAATTGTCTGCAATAGTTTAGGCAATGGTGCATACAGCATCTCTTGGGATAGGTAAGACAATGCGCATCCATCCTTTTGCCAAAGCATACGTGCCGAATGCAAAAATTGGTGAGATAAACCATATTGTTTACGGAAAAACTCATTTATGGCTTTATCGCCATACTTTCTGTCCCCAATAATGGGATGCCCAATGGATTGCATATGAGCACGAATTTGATGAGTTTTTCCTGTGATAAGTTCAATTTCCAAAAGAGTAAACGCATCAGTAGAAATCAAAGGGCGGTATATGGTTACTGCCTCTTTGCTTTCTTCCTCTTTTGCTGAAAAAACCTGTATTTTATTTTCAAAATTATCCTTTAGCAAATAATTATGAATTTTACCTGCCTCCGTTATTTTTCCGGATATGATGGTAAGGTAATATTTTTTCAGCTTTCTTTCTGCAAGTGCTTGATTGATGCACTGCACAGCCTCAAGGGTTTTGCCCGCGGCAATTAAACCACTTGTATTTCTGTCCAAACGGTTGCAAACAGCAGGCGTAAAGGAACTTTCCTTAGAAGGCAGATACTGTCCTTTTTCATAAAGATAAAAAAGTATCTGGTCAATCAATGTATTTTTTTCCTCTGCATTTTCTGGATGGGTCAGTAACCCTGCGGGCTTTGATACAAATAATACCGCATCATCCTCATACACAATGCCAAAATGCCTTTTGGCAGGAAGTACAGCTTTCTCCTCCATAAAGGAGGTCATGGTTTCCTCTGCCAAATAAAGCTGTATGCTGTCACCGTTTTTCAGCATTTCACTGCCTTCTGCTCGGGCTTGGTTTAATTTAATTCTCTTTTTGCGTAGCATTTTATAAACAAAACCCTTAGAAGCCTTATTCATATATTTTAATAAAAACTTGTCCAGCCTTTGATTTGCTTCGTTTTGCGTAATTTTGATTTCCTTCAAAAATTACCCTCCATTTTTAACTATGAATCCATGACAGATAGGCATTGATAAATATATCAATTCCTCCATCCATCACAGCCTGCACGTTACCTGTTTCCGCACCTGTTCTATGGTCCTTTACCAAGGTATAAGGCATAAAAACATAGGAACGAATCTGGCTTCCCCAACCGATTTCCTTAACATCGCCACGGATTTCCGCCAGTTTTTTCATCTGTTCCTCAATTTTTAAGGATAACAGCTTACTTTTAAGCATTTTCATCGCTCTATCTTTGTTGCTAAACTGGCTTCTTTCATCCTGACACTGCACCACAATACCCGTAGGGTTATGGGTAATACGAATAGCGGATGAGGTTTTGTTAACGTGCTGACCACCTGCACCACTAGCACGGTAGGTATCCACACGGATATCCTCAGGGTTCACCTGAATATCGGTATCGTTTTCAATTTCGGGCATTACATCGCAGGAGGCAAAAGAGGTATGCCTTCTGCCTGAGCTATCAAAAGGAGATACACGTACCAAACGATGAATTCCCTTTTCTGCCTTCAAATATCCATAGGCATTTTCTCCGTTTACTTGTATGGTAACAGATTTTAAGCCTGCCTCGTCACCATCCAAAGAGTCTAATACTTCAACGGTAAATCCTGCTTTTTCCGCCCATTTGGTATACATACGAAACAGCATATTGGTCCAGTCACAGGCTTCTGTACCGCCTGCACCAGAATGCAGTGTTACAATGGCATTATTTCTATCATATTCCCCATCTAACAATGTAGAAATTTTCAAATCTTCATATTCATTTTTAAACTCTTGGGCCATTTGCTCTACCTCAGGTATCACACTGGCATCTTCTTCCTCTGTTCCTATTTCTATCAATGTTAAAATATCTTCGTAAGCAGTCACAAGGTTTTCATAACGGCTTACCTTATTTTTTAACCCTTTTAGCTGCTGCAATACCTTCTGGCTTTTTTCCATATCCGTCCAAAAATCAGGGTCAGCAGAAAGTTCCTCAAGTTCGGCTATCTTGTCTTTCGCACTAGCGACGTCAAAGTGAAGCCCCCATTTCCTCTAATTTTTCGTCATATGCAGACAGCATAAGACCGATTTGTTCTAACTCGAACACGCAAAATCATCTCCTTATAAAAATCTTCTTTTCTATCTATTATGCTTCTCTACCGCAGCATTGTTTGTATTTTTTACCGCTGCCACAAGGACAAGGGTCATTTCTTCCAACCTTAGCCTCTTTTCTGGTTTGAGGTTTTTTCTCCAAGGTGTCATCCTTGTTGGTAAACATAGGCTGTGCCACCTCTGTTCTGGTAGCTTCTGTTTCTACTCTCAAACGGAACATGGTGCGAACAGTTTCGTTTTGAATGTTACGGCTTAATTCATCAAACATTTCGTAACTAGCAAATTTATATTCAATCAGCGGGTCTCTCTGTGCATAGGCATGCAGACCAATACCTTGACGCATTTGGTCCATATCGTCAATATGGTCCATCCATTTTTGGTCGATAACACGCAGCATTACCACACGCTCCAGCTCACGCATACGCTCCTCATCGCCAATTTCTTGTTCTTTAAACTCATAGAGTTGTCTAGCAACATCTTTTAAACCGCTTCTCAGTTTTTCTCTGTCGATTTTATGCTTTTCTTCCTCTTTAATACGCATCATGCCAATAGGGATAATTTCTGTCAAGGCTTCACTTAAGCCTTGCATATCCCATTCTTCAGGAAAATCACTGTTTGTAGTGTAGGTATCAATAACTCTATCCACAATATCATCCATCATAGCAAGTATGCTAGGGCGAAGGTTTTCACCCATCAACACCTTACGGCGTTCCCCGTAAATAATTTCTCTTTGCTCATTCATTACCTGGTCGTATTCCAGTAAGTGCTTACGAATGCCAAAGTTATTACCTTCTACTTTTTTCTGTGCATTTTCAATGGCCTTGGTTAAAATACCATGCTCAATAGGCTCATCCTCATCCATACCCATGGCATCTACAATTTTCATAGTTCTTTCAGAACCAAACAAACGCATCAGTTCGTCTTCCAAAGAGATATAGAAACGGGATTCACCCACGTCACCTTGACGTCCTGCACGTCCACGTAGCTGATTATCAATACGTCTGGATTCATGACGCTCTGTGCCGATAATTTTTAATCCGCCCAGCTCCTGTACGCCTTCCTCCAGTTTAATGTCCGTACCACGTCCTGCCATGTTAGTAGCGATGGTAACGGCACCTTTTTGCCCTGCAAGTGCAACAATCTCCGCTTCTTTTGCGTGGAATTTTGCATTGAGCACCTGATGAGGAATGCCTTCTTGGCGTAGCATTTTGCTTAATAATTCTGATTTATCAATGGTAATAGTACCTACCAAAACAGGCTGTCCTTTTTGATGAGCCTCTTTGATATCCCGCACTACGGCTTTAAACTTAGCAGCCTCTGTACGGTATACCACATCCTGTAAATCCTTACGCATAATAGGCTTATTGGTAGGAATTTCCACAACGTCCATACCGTAAATATTACGGAATTCATTTTCTTCTGTTTTTGCAGTACCAGTCATACCGCATTTTTTATGATATTTATTAAAGAAGTTTTGCAGTGTAACAGTAGCCAGAGTTTTGCTTTCTCTTTTTACCTTTACATTTTCCTTGGCTTCAATCGCTTGGTGAAGCCCGTCAGAGTATCGTCTACCTGGCATAATACGTCCAGTAAACTCATCTACAATTAAAACTTCATCATTTTGTACCACATAATCTTGATCCAGATGCATACCATAATTTGCTTTTAAGGCATTGTTGATATGATGCTGAATCTCTAAGTTTTCAGGGTCAGAAAGATTCTCCAAAGAGAAATAACGCTCTGCCTTTTTTACACCTTCTTGTGTTAAAGTAACGCTTTTTGCTTTTTCATCATGGATATAGTCGCCTTCTTCTTGCATTTCTTCCTTCATCAAAGGATTTAAGGCTTCTTCCTCATTGATGATACGACCTTTTTTCAAACCTTTTACAAAAGCATCCGCTACCTTATATAAGCTGGTGGATTTTGTACCTTGTCCAGAAATAATAAGTGGCGTTCTTGCCTCGTCAATTAAAACAGAGTCTACCTCATCGATGATGGCAAAATGAAGTTCCCTTTGTACCAAGTTTTCAGCACGTACCACCATGTTATCTCTCAAATAATCAAAGCCCAATTCGTTATTGGTTGCATAGGTAATATCACAAGCATAGGCAGCCTTTCTTTCCTCAGGGCTCATATCGTTTAAAATAACGCCAACTGTAAGGCCTAAAAAGCGAAATACCTCGCCCATCCACTCAGCGTCACGCTTTGCCAAGTAATCATTTACTGTTACAATATGAACACCCTTGCCCTCTAACGCATTCAAATACGCAGGCAAAGTAGCCACCAATGTCTTACCTTCACCTGTTTTCATCTCGGCAATTCTGCCTTGATGCATTACAATACCACCCATAAGCTGCACTCTAAAGTGCTTCATGTTAAGCACGTTCGGCCTGGAAGCAGCCTCACGCACAACAGCATATGCCTCTGGCAAAAGGTCATCTAGAGTTTCTCCTTTTGCTAATCTTTCTTTAAATTCTGTTGTTTTTGCTCTCAATTCTTCATCAGAAAGCCCTTCTAAAGAAGGTCCAAGGGAATCTATTTTATCAACAATCGGTGTGATTTTTTTAATTTCCTTTTCACTGTAGTTACCAAATATCTTTTCCAACAAACCCATTCTACGGTTCACCTCATATACTTTCGTTTTGTTTTACATTATTATAGTGTAACAGAAATCAGCCCCCCTATGCAACACAAAATTACATTTTAAGCGGGTGTTTCCAAAATCTTTGCATTTTCTTAATAATTGGCAAAAAATCGCCTGAATTATTGTGTTCCCTCTCGCTTTATCTTTTCTATGGTATCTTCTCGTGCAGTATCTCGCAGAGCCTTTAAGCGAGGGTGAAATTCGGCTTCTTTTTCACCATATGTTGTTTGCAATTCATACTCCAGTGGAAGCCATGAGGAGATATCCGCCTCGTTATGCTGTATCACAGCCTCCAACTTATCCAAAGCTTTGTATATTTTTGCTTCTTGTGTACTCAACTCTTCCATTTCACGAAAAAGCTCCATAAATTTCTCTTTTTGCGGGGATGGCAATGTATTCAGTAAGCCTGTAACCGCCTTTTCCTCCACTTGGGAATCCGCCTTTGTTTTCAAAAAAGAAGGAATATCCCCCGTAATGGCCTCTCCCAAATCATGTAAGATGCACATACGTATTATTTTATTAAAATCTGCCCCTAAAAATTCATCTTCCAACAAAAGTGCCATCAACGAAAGTCGCCAGCTATGCTCCGCCACACTTTCCTTCCTTCCGCTAGATGTCCAAGAATGTCTGGTATTGCACTTCATTTTTTCTGCTTTATATAAAAAATCAATAAATTCTCTATCTGTCATTTCATTTCCTTCTTTCTTGCTACTTGCCCAACTTTTCGTAAAAAAGTCCATAGTCGGAAGCTTATAAACGTAAACTGTCTTGCTATTTAAAGTATGTTTTTCCCTTTGGAAAAAACCGCAAGGCCATTTTCCATAAGTTACCTCTCTGGCTTACAGAAGTATACCATATTTTCAACAATAACAAAAGTATCCTTATAGAATGGCTATTTCTTTGGGAAACAATACCCATTATTGCTTTTCTAAAAAAAATATGATACAGTTTCTCTATGGTATTTTTAGAAAACTGATATTTATTATTGACTATAATTTTCAACAAAAGACTATCCCAAGGAGGGAATTCATAAAATGTGTGGTATTTGCGGATTTACAGGAGCCTTGCCGGAAAAAGAGCAGGTTTTAAAACAAATGATGGACAAAATCATTCATAGAGGACCTGATAGTGCAGGCAGTCATATTTGTGATGAGGTTGCACTTGGCTTTCGTCGGCTAAGCATCGTGGATTTAGATTACGGCAGTCAGCCTATGTATAATGAAACAGGGGATATTGTAATCACCTTTAACGGTGAAATCTATAATTATCAATCCCTAAGAGAAACCTTGATAGAAAAAGGCCATATCTTTCAAAATCACTCTGATACCGAGGTGCTTATCCATGCCTACGAAGAATATGGTGAAAAAATGCTCCTAAAGCTTCGTGGTATGTTTGCCTTTGTTATTTGGGACTCCAAAAAGGAATTGCTTTTTGGCGCAAGGGATTATTTTGGCATCAAGCCTTTTTATTATTCTTTGATTAATGGCAACCTTATTTACGGTTCCGAAATCAAAAGTATGTTGGAATACCCTGGATATGAAAAAAAGGTGAACCTCGAAGCATTGGAAAACTATTTAACCTTTCAATATTCTGTATTGCCAGAAACCTTTTTTAAAGGGATTTACCGTTTGATGCCCGCCCATTATTTTACCTTCCAAAAAGGAAAAATGGATATCAAACGCTACTGGGAGCCAAAATTTGAGCCAGATTTCACCAAAACTCTGGATGAATTTGTGGATATGATTGATGGAGCTATGCAAGATTCCATTAAAAAACATAAAATAAGCGATGTAGAGGTAGGCTCTTTCCTCTCTAGCGGCGTGGATTCCAGCTACGTTGCAGCTTGCTTCCATGGAGATAAAACCTTTACCGTCGGCTTTGATTATGAAAAATATAATGAAATTGACTATGCAAAAGCACTTTCTCAAAAAATTAAAATTGATAACTATAGCAAATTAATCAGCACTGAAGAATATTGGGATGTAATTCCCAAGGTACAGTACCATATGGATGAGCCTTTGGCAGACCCTTCGGCAATCGCATTATATTTTGTAAGCCAAACAGCTGCAAAGCACGTAAAGGTAGCTTTATCGGGCGAAGGTGCTGATGAGTTTTTCGGCGGATATAATATTTACCGTGAACCCCATGACCTACTGCCCATTACCCGTCTTCCAAAACCTGTGAGAAAAGCCTTAGGAGGAATCGCAAAGGCAATTCCATTCCATATCAAAGGCAAAAACTACCTCATCCGTGGCAGTAAAGAGCTTCATGAGCGTTTTATCGGTAATGCATTTATGTTTTCAAAAGAAGAACGGGAAAAGCTATTAAAAAATCCCACAGGCAACTATCCTCATACTCAGTTGACAAGGCCTTTTTACCAAAAGGTTCGCTCTCAAGATGATGTAACAAAAATGCAATACATTGATATGCATTTTTGGTTAATTGGCGATATTCTTTTGAAAGCAGATAAAATGAGTATGGCACATTCTTTGGAAGTACGTGTTCCCTTTTTAGATAAAGAAGTATTTGAGGTTGCTCGTACTTTGCCCACAAAGTATAAGGTAACAAAAGAAAATACAAAATACGCCATGAGACAAGCTGCTCATCGCTATCTCCCCGATATGGTGGCAGAAAAGAAAAAACTTGGCTTCCCTGTTCCCATACGGATTTGGCTAAAAGAAGAACCCCATTATTCCAAGGTAAAACAGGCATTTACCAGTGAAGCTGCAAAAAAATATTTCAACACCAATGCTATAACCGCCCTGTTGGAAGACCATCGTGCAGGCAAGCAGGATAACAGCCGTAAAATATGGACAATCTACATGTTCCTAGTATGGCATGAACAGTATTTCCATGATGTTACTGCATAACTAGAAATCTAAGAGGCCTTTTGTTGAAGTTTGATTTCATATCCTTCATCAAAAGCCTTTTTTTATGCCATTTTACTCTTTTTTTCTTATTTCATGAAATCAGCTAACCCATCCTTTGGCAAGTATTACCAGGGTGATTTTGGGATTTTTTCCGCCAAAAAACTTGCTATTTCCTGTAAAAACTTTATACTGTAATAAAGAGGAATAGGAAGAAAAAGGGGATAGAAAAGTGAGCAAGATGTTCAAGGAATGGTGTAAAGATGCCATGCTGGCTGTGATTATTGTTTTAATATTATATTTTTTTCTTTGGCCTATGAGCATCGAAGGAGATTCCATGGAACGTAGCTTTTTTGCCGGAGATAAGGTGCTCATCAGTAAAGTACTTACTATGGCAGGTAAGTATCAAGTTGGGGATATTATAGTTTTTCGTGGAAATGATAGAGGTAAAGATATCCAGATGATAAAAAGAGTCATTGCAGTTTCAGGGCAAAAAGTAGAAATCAATAATGGTAAAGTATATATTGATGGTGTATTGCAACAAGAGACTTATGTTGAAGGAACCACCAAAGGCAATGTAAATATGATAGTGCCTGAAGGCGAAATTTTTTTCATGGGAGATAATCGGGAGTTTAGCTGCGATAGTAGAGATATGGGAACCATTTCTACGAAAAAATTGCGTGGAAAAGTCGTTCTTCGCTGGTTTCCTTTTACAAAAATCACCCTATATTAATTTCACCACTTTTCATTACATAAAAAAGACATTTCTTCCTTTAAGAAATGTCTTTTTCTTATTTTGAAGTTTGAATCATCATTCTTTATAACATTTTTCACCAGATAAAATCATCATATTTTCCTTTTTGGACTCAATTTCAGGCTTAACAACCTTTTCCTCCCATTCCTGAGGTGCAATTTCCTCCATCGAAATCGTGATTGCCTGCTGAGGGCAACCCCATTCCTCCAAAAAAATGCGGTTAATTTTTTCGACTACAGCTTTTTTTGTTGCCTCGTCTTTAGGAAATGATTTGATTGCAATGTATGGCATATTAAAATCTCCTTTCACATTCCAGAATGGGTAATAAATTTGAATCTATAATACCACACTTTTGCATATAAAAAAAGATACATCTTTATCCAACGAAAGATGTATCTTTTTATTGATGCCCGAGACCGGAATCGAACCGGTACGAGTGTTACCTCGCAGGATTTTAAGTCCTGTGCGTCTGCCAGTTCCGCCACTCGGGCAAATAAATATGGGAGTTACAGGGCTCGAACCTGTGACCCTCTGCTTGTAAGGCAGATGCTCTCCCAGCTGAGCTAAACTCCCATGTCAAATGCAGAAAATCTGCTCTTGCTAACCATATTAAGATGAAATAAAAACGACTCAGAAGGGGCTCGAACCCTCGACCTCCGGCGTGACAGGCCGGCGCTCTAACCAACTGAGCCACTGGGCCATATTTAACTGCACCCTCAAAACCAAACACTGAATGCTAAAGTCTTTTAGGTCAAGCCCTCGACCTATTAGTACTTATCAGCTAAACATGTTACCATGCTTTCACCTTAAG
>JAAYQI010000263.1 GCA_012519385.1 Candidatus Epulonipiscium sp. | reverse complement strand
TATCTACCTGTGTAAATTCGGGCTGTCTGTCTGCTCTTAAATCCTCATCACGAAAACACTTGGCAATTTGATAATATCTATCCATACCTGATACCATCAGTATTTGCTTAAATAACTGTGGAGATTGAGGAAGTGCATAAAAATTCCCTGGGTGTACGCGGCTTGGCACCAAGTAATCTCTAGCACCTTCTGGCGTACTTTTCATTAAGATAGGTGTTTCTATCTCCAAAAAGCCTTCCTGGTTTAAAAATGCACGCATCTTCTGCACCACTTCATGTCGAAGCATAATATTATGAAGCTGAGAAGGACGACGTAAATCCAAATAACGATATTTTAAACGTAAATCGTCTTTTACTGTGATGTTATCTTCAATCTGAAAAGGAGGTGTCTCTGCCTCGGATAATATCCGGAGATCCTCAGCAATCACTTCAATGCGACCCGTTTTCATGGATGCATTAATATTTTCTTCCGCTCTTAATTCTACTGAGCCACGCACAGCCAATACAAATTCACTACGAATGGTTTCTGCCTTGTCAAAAATAGCTGCATCCGCATCATTTCCATTAATCACAATTTGAACAATACCTGTTTTATCTCTAAGCGCAATAAAAATCAGCTTACCTAAGTCACGGCGTTTTTGTACCCAACCCATTAAGGTAACCTGCTGCCCAATCATTCCTTCATCAACATTGCAACACATATGGCTTCTTTTAAAGCCTGTCATTGATTCGCCCATTGTAACGCTCCTTACTAATAAATAGATTTATTTTTATCTTATTTCCCTTATTATCATAACATTTTTTATACAAAAGTAAATATCATGTGCTAAAAAACTACGATAAAATAGCTGATTTTCCATACACATTTTTAGGATTTGTCCTTCTGCCTATTTTTATCCTTACTTTGTACCAATTAGAATATTTCGCCATCTCTTGTTGCAAATAGGCGTGTTATACCTTATACTTTATACAGAGTATGTATTACCATTTATGAAAGGGGACCATTATATGAAACCGAACACAGTTATTACCATAAGCAGAGAATACGGCAGCGGTGGTCGAATTATTGGAAAAAAGTTGGCAGATGCACTCCAGATTCCTTTTTATGATAATGAATTGATTACCATTGCCGCAGAGAAATCTGGTATCTCCAAGGAATATTTCAAGGATGCTGAGTCCTCATCGGTAGGCAATCTCCTGTTTTCTCTTTCCAACCTTTCCCCTGTTACATCAGGAAATGAAATTTATGGCCTTCCTTTGAACGAAAAAATATATTTGGTGCAATCCAAAGTAATCAAACAGCTGGCGGAAGAAGGCTCCTGTGTTATCATTGGCCGTTGCGCTGATTATATTTTACAAGAATTTCCTAATTGCACCAATGTTTTTATCTATGCTGACTTAAAAGACAGAGTAAATCGGGCTGTAGAAGAATATCAACTTCCTCATAAAAATGCCGAATCTGTCGTAATAAAAACAGATAAAAAACGTGCTAGCTACTACAGCTATTTTACCAATCAAAAATGGGGACGCAAAGAAAACTATGACTTGATGGTTAATAGCTCCAAAATCGGCATTGATAACGCTGTAGAAATCATTAAGTACTATATTGAGTTAAAAGAAAACCAATATAAAGAATAATAACAATTACAAAAAAATAAATCAGATTCTCTAAAAACATAAAAAAGAGGTACTGCACAAAAATGCAGTACCTTTTTTTTTATAATTCCAGATTTTTTGATTTTTTGGCCGCTTTTTCCATCATTTCATGAATCTCTTCTGGTGAAAGCTCTGTCTCTCCTGATATAACTGTAGTTTTTCCATCTCTGGCCGATAGCTTCGCTCTGAAGTGATATTCCGAGGGTTGTTCTGCTTCCAAGGCTTCTCCAAGACTATACCTCTCAATATAGGTCAATTCCTCTAAGCGTTTTAGCGCTTCTTGCTTGCCTATTTTATTTAACTTATTATAATAAAATGCCAACTTGGCTATTTCCTCTGGATAAACCCCAGACAACTGTTCGCGTTTTGTCTCGTCTAATTCATCAAATGATTTTATTCCATACAGATAGCATAAAGAGATGAGTGTATCTGCATCGGGCTGCCCTTGTCCATTTTCCCAGGAGTAAATGGTTTTAATACTTTTTTGAAATATTTCCGAAATATCTTTTACACTATATCCTGCTTCTCGCCTTTTCTCTTTCAGTACCTTCGCAACATATTCTTTCGACATCTCCTTCACCTCTTTGCTCAATATATCATATTATGATACCTCAATCAAGAATTAATTCCGAAAAATTCAGAAATTTTATAGGTAAATCTATTGACTTTCTTATTAAAATAGAATATCATCTTGATAAATGCTGAAAAAAATAGAATTTTGGAGAAAGGTGAGGAAAAATGGTGATAGACATTATTCAACAAAGAATTCAAGAGAAAAAGATTTCGACAACGTTTTTATCTGAGCAAACGGGGATTTCAACATACGTTATCGAAAAATGTCTTTTAAAGGAAAAACAACTGAAAGGAGATGAACTGATAAAAATGGCTAATATTCTACAATTAACCCTAGAAGATTTTTTTTAAACTTTTATTTTTACAGGCCTATCAGCCATGCTGAAGGCCGATTCCTCTCACAATAAACCAAATATTCTATCGCTCTATGACTACGGACAAAAAGAAAGTGCCAAGCAGCAGGCACCTTCTCTTTGCAATCTAAATATTAATTTCCTTTGCTGCTTAAAGGATTGCTTCTTTCTTCAAAAAAAATGTTGTTATTAGGAGCAGCCTTACCTTCCGGACTATAGTCGGAATTTTGTCGGGTTGCTGCTGCATCAGCTTTATTCATGGCATTTCTATTAACATCTTTATTTTTCAATTTTATCATGGATAACCCTCCTTTTTTAATATTATTTAATATGGGCATCCATAAAAAATCTATGTATCAAAACAGTGAAAAAAATTTGTTAATTTATGTTTACAAGGAAGGATGAAAAAAATGGAAAAACAAAAAAATAATACCCCAACAGAATTTAAAAATAGATTACGTCAATTAAGAAATGAAGCACACCTAACCCAAGCACAACTGGCAAAAGAGCTAAATTACGGCTACACCGCCATTGCAAACTATGAATCGGGACGTAACCAACCCTCCATTGAAGGCCTAATCAAGCTATCTCAAGTATTTCACGTATCTGTGGACTATCTTTTGGGCACTACTGACTCACGGCAGCACTTTATGTAATACATAAGTAAAAACTATACTTTCATCTATTGCACAATGCTCTGCTACATGATACCATGACAGAAATAGTAATTTTTTAGGAAAGGAATGACTCAAATGTATCAGGTTACTTTCTTGCACCACAGTGGTATTCTTGTTGAAACAGAGCATTTTTATCTTCTTTTTGATTACGATATGAATTTTAAAAATGAGTTGGATTTTTGCAAAAACAATACTGAAAAGAAACTTTTTGTTTTTGTGTCTCATAGCCATGCTGATCACTTTCATCCTATGATATTTGATTGGAGTAAATCAAATCCAAATATTCATTATATAATATCCTACGATGTTACTGTTCCCTCTTATCTGACGCAGGATATGGTAACATCTGTAAAACCTCATCAAGTCTATGATATGAAGGCCATACAGGTAGCCACACTGATATCTAACGATGAAGGTGTTGCCTTTTTGGTAAAGGCTGAGGGTCATACTTTCTTTCATGCAGGAGACTTAAATTGGTGGCATTGGAACGGAGAAAGCGACGACTTTAACCAAAGCATTGCTCATTCCTATCAATTAGAAATTTTGCACCTAACAGATTATTCTATTGATGCGGCATTTATTCCCGCTGATCCAAGGTTAGAAGAAAATTATTCATTGTCCATTGACTTCTTTGCAAAAACAGTACGAACAAACTATATTTTTCCCATCCACTTCTGGGGGCAGTTTTCTGTCTGCCAAAAAATAGCAGCTGTCGTAGAAGAAAAAGGATATGATGACACTGTCATAGAGATTAAAAAAAATGGACAAACCTTTTCCTTTTCCTAAACGCAGTTATTATGCTTTTTTTGCATAGCAATACGTTTGTCTAAATTATCCTTAAGCTTATTTCCCATCTAACAAAAACAAATAGGCTATCCTCTTAAGTAGCCTATTTGTTATGCTTTAAAAAATACTATATAACATAAAAAACCACCAGTTCAACTGGTGGTTTTCATTTACAGAACCATATTCAAAAAGTCCTGCGTTCTCTTATTTTTAGGGTTTCCAAATACTTCTTCCGGAGAACCTTGTTCTACAATGTATCCTCCGTCCATAAAAATTACTCTATCTGCCACTTCTCTGGCAAAGCCCATCTCATGAGTAACCACTAACATTGTCATACCTTCATCGGCCAACTTTTTCATAACATTTAATACTTCGCCAACCATTTCAGGGTCCAATGCACTGGTAGGTTCATCAAAAAGCATAATATCCGGTTCCATAGCCAATGCTCTAGCAATAGCTACCCTTTGCTGCTGTCCACCAGAAAGATTTGCCGGATATTCTGGGGCTTTTTCTTCCAAGCCTACAGAACGCAATAGTTCCATACCTTTATTCCTAGCCTGTTCCACTGACATCTTTTTACGGTCTACAGGAGCCAGCATAATATTTTCTAAAACAGTTAGGTGCGGAAATAAATTGAACTGCTGAAATACCATCCCAATATTTTCCCGAATTTTATTGATATCTGCTTTCTCGTCCGTTAAATTAAAGTCATCTACAGTTACCGTTCCACCAGTTGGTTGCTCCAATAAGTTCAAGCATCTTAAAAAGGTACTTTTTCCAGAGCCAGAGGGTCCAATTAAGCAAACAACTTCACCCTCCTGCACTTCCAAATCAATTCCTTTTAATACTTGAAGGCTGCCAAAGTGCTTCTGCAAATTAGTTACTTTTACCTTTATCATTTGCCAGCCTCCTTTCGACTATTTTAGATAAATAAGTCAATACCATAATCATAATAAAATACATTGCTGCTATAATACCATAGATTTCAAAGCTGCGGAAGGTTCTAGCTACAATTAATGTACCTGATTTCATCAGTTCTCCCACACCAATAGCGGATAAAATAGCTGTATCTTTTAAAGTGATAATAAACTGATTTAGCACAGAAGGTGCCACAATACGGATTGCCTGTGGCAAAATTACTTTTCTCATAGCTACACCATAAGGTAAGCCAAGGCTTCTTGCTGCCTCCATTTGCCCTTTATTCACCGCCATAATACCACTTCTAAAAATCTCTGATAAATACGCACCTGCATTTAAGCTCAACACAATTACACT
>JAAYQI010000262.1 GCA_012519385.1 Candidatus Epulonipiscium sp. | reverse complement strand
GTAAATTGAATTAGAAAAGTTGGTGGATTATGAATATACAATGGTACCCAGGGCATATGACCAAAACCAAGCGAATGATGGAAGAAAACATTTCCTTGGTGGATATTGTAATAGAGTTGTTAGATGCTAGAATTCCTTATAGCAGTAAAAATCCCGATATTGACGATTTGGCAAAGAATAAAAAGCGAATCATATTATTTAATAAATGTGATTTGGCAGATGAAAGAGCAACAAAGATTTGGACAGAGTATTTTTCTAAAATGGGCTTTGCTGTGATTGAGATTAATGCATTAAAAGGAACAGGTTTAGCAGAAGTAACCAATGTGGCAAGAGAATTGATGAAGGAAAAAATAGAAAAACAAAGAGCCAGAGGAAGAATTTTTGTTCCTATTAGAAGCATGATTGTAGGCATACCCAATGTAGGAAAATCTACTTTTATCAATCAGTATGTAGGAAAAAATACCGCAAAAACAGGAGATAAACCTGGCGTTACTAGAGGGAAGCAGTGGATAAGAATAAAGAAGGATTTTGAATTACTGGATACTCCTGGTATTTTATGGCCAAAGTTTGAGGACCAAGAAGTTGGTAAGAAACTTGCCTTTACTGGTGCAGTGAATGATACCATTTTGGATGCACAAACGCTAGGAACAGAGCTGATTAACTTACTGATTACCATCAATCCAGATTGCTTGCGTAATCGATACCAAATTGAATTTGATACCATAGAGGAGCCATTTGCTATTTTACAAAAAATAGGAAAGAGCAGGGGCTTTTTGCTAAAAGGTGGAGAGATTGATTTGGATAGAGCGGCGAAAATACTCATAGATGAATACCGTGGCGGAAAATTAGGACGAATTACGCTGGAATTACCTGAGGACATGGAAAAAATGATGCAGCGAAAAATAGAACAAGAACGTCAGAAAAAATTGGATGCAAAGCGTAGAAAAAAAGAATTTCAAGACAGACAATAAATCGAGTAGGAAGATAAGCGTTTACAATTATCTTCCTACTCGATTGTTTTTTGGATTTATATTTCAAAAATTTTGGGAAGCATTACTAGGGTACAACAAATTCACAACATGATGGGTAATCATTGCAGTCATTCCCCATATAACTTTGCCACAGTAATGATAAAATAGCTCTGGTACTTTTGGGCGGGCAAAGGGGTATTCCTTTCCTCCAAAAATATACTCATAGGGGAAATCATCCTCTGTGGTAGGTTGCAAATAGAGGTAATGAATTTCTGGTTCAGTTTCTTTAAAGTAAGAAATAGGAACAGTGAAAATATCCTCCACCTCATCGGAGTTAAAGGGAATATCATCTATGGAAACATTGCGAACATACCCTACAAAAGGTGTGACAATGGCACCCGCTGTTGTAATGATATAATCTGTTTGCCCCAACACTTGAATACAGTGACTGGGGATACCAAGCTCCTCCCATGTTTCCCGCAGGGCAGTTTCCAAGGGAGTTTCGTTGCCTTCTTGCCTGCCACCAGGAAAGCAGATATCTCCAGGCTGATGTTTTAACTGAAGGGAACGTTTGGAAAATAAAATATGAAGCCTTCCATTTACAGGAAACAACAATACCATAACAGAGGCATGAAGATATTTGCCGATAGGTTTTGGTATTCTGTTTTTTAAAATATGTTCAATTTCATCTGGTGAAATTTCGTTTTGCATTTTTAATCCTTCCTTAGCTTAACATATTTTGCGGCACTTCTGCGGCGTTCTTCCTCGATTGCGGCATAATGTTTTTTTGTAGTATTTACATCAGCGTGGCCTAAAACATCTGCAACCAGATAAATATCGCCCGTTTCGTGATAGAGATTGGTACCATAGGTGCTTCTTAATTTATGAGGGGATATTTTTTTCACGGTTGTTACCAAAGATGCATATTTTTTTACCAAGTTTTGTACTGCACGCACTGTAATCCTTGTGCCACGGCTTGAGAGAAATAAAGCATCGTCCCCATCATATTTTGATGTTTGTTGCTGTCTTTGCACTAAGTAATCTTCCAAAGCTTCTCTCACTTCTTCTCCGAAGTAGAGCATTACTTCGTTGCCACCTTTACGAGTTACTTTAATACCATTACAGCTAAAATCAATATCTTTCATGTTGATTCCCACACATTCAGAAACTCTCATGCCAGTTCCCAAAAGAAGGGTAATCAGAGCCAAGTCTCTTTTTTTTGTATGGTTATGGAATGCTTTTTGCCTTTTGGTTAGGTTTTCTCCGCTTTCCACTTCATCTAAAAGTTTTGCCACTTCGTCAACATCTAAACGTACAATTTGTTTTTCATGAATTTTAGGGGCATCTACAATAGAGGCAGGATTTGCTGAAACCTTATTCTTTTTATAAAAAAACTTATACATGGAGCGAACAGCCGCTAATTTGCGGGCTTTGCCTTTTTCGTCATTTTTTACAATAATGGTATTTTGCGGATGATGTGGGTCTGGACGCTCATAGTAAGTAATGTATTCCATAAAACGGTCTATTTCTTCGGAATCTATTTGATCCAGGCAAGAAATAGAAAGCTGAAGGGGATTGGAGCCCTTTAGCATTGGGTGTTTTTTGCAAATATACTGAAAAAACAACTTTAAATCATGGGCATATCCTAGTTGTGTTTTTACAGATGTGCTTTGAGCAATACCTCTGAAAAATTCTTGTAAGAAGGGCGGCAATTCTTCCATAGCGGTACGCAGATAGAAAACATTGCGCTGTTGTTCTTCTTCATGATAATTTGACATGGTATCATTCCTCCTTGTACCATCCTTTCAGGTAGGAGCGTTGGATTGCTCCAAATACTTTTCCCTGTAGGTTATCATATTTTTTTGATAAATCTGCCAAAAGTTCCTTAGTTTCTTGACGTTTGGTACTACCATCCACTAAGCATGGATTTTTTACGATAGAAATATTATTTTTCGTAACAAAGCTACGAGCTTCATATTCAGGTACATACATCAGCGGGCGAATGGAGTAGAGATTTTTTCTATCCAAATAGCTGACAGGAGCAAAACAATTAATTCGCCCTTCATAAAAGAGGGACATGAAAAATGTTTCTACTACATCATCTTTATTATGTCCTAATGCAACTTTATTACATCCAAGTTTTTCTGCCATATCATTTAATGCACCTTTTCTCATTTTTGCGCAAAGAGAACAGGGTTTTTTTTCTTTGCGTTCATGAAAAATGATAGGTCCGATATCAGTATGTACTACAGTATAATTAACACCAATGCTATCACAAAGGGCTTTTATATCATCGTAGTTTGCACCAGGTAACCCCAGCGAAACAGTAATTGCTTCTAATTCAAAAGATTTTGGATAAAACCGCTGTAAGTGTTTTAGAGCCAATAAGAGGCAGATACTATCTTTTCCGCCAGATACACCAACGGCAATTTTATCCCCTTCTTCAATCATGTGATAGTCCTCTACGGCACGGCGTACATAACTTAATAATTTTTGCAACTTCATGTAATTTGAAACCTCCTATTATTTCATACTCATTATACTAGAAAAAGAAAAGAATAAAAAGGGCAAAAGGGGTTGTAAAACATTTCTTTACACTTTCTTTATACGCCTCATTTTAAGTAAAACATACTGCGATTTTGATTCATAACATAGAACCCTAGTAGCCACCTTGTCATCCTTAGATTTTCGTTGTAAAATAAGACAAAGGCGGAAGAAAGGATGACATTATGTTATATTTTACGATACATGACACAAAGATGTTTATGAATAAATTGTTAAAGAATGAAGATTTTGACTTGTTTTGTTTGAGAAGCATTGATATCATAACCTTTGCATCATTTCAGATTACGGGAAACCGCAACAAAGACTATAATACCACGGAGGAGCAAGAAAGCCAAACAGAAAAATTTTGCATGTGGAGCGAGATAAGACCCTATGCTTTTCAAATTATCAAAGGTAACCGTTTGCCCAAAAGCATCAAAATTATTTTTTCCTTAAATGAGAAAGAAAAAGAGAAATTCGCAGATGCTTCCGCATTATTTTTAAATATACAATTTGAAAATAATATTGTAAGCTGCACGACAGGATGTAGTACTCAAACATTTACTTTGGATAAGTCCTTAGAATATAGCTGGGATGAATGGGTAATATCGTTTTTTAAGAAAAAGGAAATAGGAATCGAAATGATATCTTAGTTTAAAGTATTACTAGCACTCGTTTGAAATGAGTGCTAATTTTTTCTTGACTTTTCTTTTAGCAATGCTAAAATAGAATCAAAAAGACAATTTATATTTATTTATATAGGAGGAATAGCAATATGTCTCAAGAAAAAGGAAACCTTTCTATTAATAGTGAAAACTTTCTACCTATCATTAAAAAATGGCTTTATACCGATAAGGATATTTTTATTAGAGAATTGGTGTCCAATGCTTGTGATGCGGTAACAAAATTGAACAAACTTATGGTTATGGGACAAGCAAATCACATACCTGCGGATGAAAAGTTTTTTATTACAGTAACACTGGATAAGGAAGCAAAAACTCTGCGTATATCTGATAACGGAATCGGTATGACAGCGGATGAAATCAAAAAATATATTAACCAGATTGCATTTTCTGGTGCAACTGACTTTTTGTCAAAGTATCAGGATACAGCAAATAATGATAATGAAATTATTGGGCATTTTGGCTTAGGGTTTTATTCTGCATTTATGGTGGCAGATAAGGTGGAAATAGATACATTATCTTATTTACCAGATGCGGTGCCTGCTAAATGGATGTGCGAAGGCGGTATTGACTATGAAATGGCAGAAGGAGAACGCACCACTCGTGGTACAACCATTACACTGCATATAGGCGAAGATGGCACAGAGTTTTTGGAGGAATCCACCTTATATGAAGCCCTTACCAAATACTGCTCCTTTATGCCTGTAGAAATTTATATTGATGTTGTAAAACAGGAAGAAGAAACAGAGGAGAAAAAAGAGGACAAAACCATTCATCTTTCAGAAGAAGAAGCAAAAGGTTTATCTACTGAGGAGCTGAAAGAAAAAGTACGCAAGAAAAAAGAGGCAACCAAGGCTTCTGAGGAAGAAGAACGAAAGCCTTTAAACGAAACAACACCATTGTGGCAAAAACAACCCAAAGATTGTACCGAGGAAGAATATAAAGCCTTTTACCATAAAGTATTTTTTGATGTGAACGACCCGCTGTTTTGGATTCATCTGAACATGGATTATCCTTTCCGGTTAAAAGGAATCTTATATTTCCCTAAATTGGTAAATCAGATGGATATTACAGATGGTGAGATTAAATTATATTCCAATCAGGTTTATATCGCAGATAATATCAAAGAAGTGGTACCAGAATTTTTATTATTATTAAAAGGTGTAATGGATTGCCCTGATATGCCTTTGAATGTATCCAGAAGTGCATTACAAAATGATGGTTATGCACAAAAGATGTCAAACTATATTTCCAAAAAAGTAGCAGACAAGCTGAATCAGCTATTTAAAAATGAAAGAGAAAAATATGAAGGATTTTGGGATAATATCAGTATCTTTATCAAATACGGCTGCATGAGAGAAGAAAAGCTTTATGATAAAGTGAAGGATTGCTTATTGTTAAAAACTACAGATGGTGTATATGAAACCATCGGCGAATATTTGGAGAAAAATAAAGAAAAACACGAAAATAAGGTATTCTTTGTTTCTGATGAAAATCAACAAGCACAGTACATTCGCCTGTTCAAAGAGCAAGGATTGGAAGCAGCCATTCTTTCTACCCCTATTGATAAGCCCTTTGTTTCTTTCTTGGAATATAAAAATAGCGGGGTAAAGATTCAGCGTATTGATGCGGACATTAGTGATACTTTGCAAAAGAAGCAAGATGAAAATGATGAAGAAAAAAAAGCAGCAGAAAAATTAAGAGAAGAATTGGAGAATTTATTCCATGGTATTCTTGGAAATAAAACATTGAAGGTTAAAACAGAAAGCTTGAAAACAGCGGATGTATCCGCAATGATGCTTTTATCCGAAGAATCCAGACGTATGATGGAAATGAAGGAATCTTACGGGGAAAATGAAGAAATGCAAAAGTTGTTTGGACATATTACCCCAGAGCAAACATTGGTGTTAAACAAAGAAAATGCCTTGGTAAAACATATTATCGCTTTAAAAGGAAATGCAGACAAGCAAGAGGATTTAGAATTGATTTGCCGTCAGGTATATGATTTGGCATTAATGGGTCATAAAACATTTACTTCAGAAGAAATGACACAGTTTATTGATAGAAGCAATAAGGTTTTGGAAAAACTAGCAGAATTGGAATACAAAAATAAATAAAAGAATTTTACTATTTGGCTGACGCTATTATCATGGCGTCAGTTTTTTTATTTCCTCAAATTCAGTTTTTACAAAGAATAAAAGCATATTTTTATGGCATCACGATTAGTATGGATTGAGAAAGAAAATAGTATAGCCACAATGGGGATAATAGGGAGTAGAGATTTTTTGTGCTGTGGGTTCTATTTTTTAGGGTTTGACATATATTTAAAAAAGGCAAGACAAGCGGAAATGGAGGAATCGTGATGTATAATAGAAGGTACGACAAGCATTTTGTGATGATGCGTCAAGAAGTGAGCGGCTTTTCCATGGGTCAAAGACCTGCATGGGGAAGTTGCATTATGGAAATTAAAAATAATAAAGGAAGAATTACAGCGACGATTCAGGGGTTAAAAAAATTAAATGACAATAGAGAATATACATTATATGTAATCGGAGGAAAAGGAGGAAAGGCAGGAGGAATATCCTGCGGTATCATGGAAGTGGACCAGTTTGGTAAGGGGGAGCTACGTTGGGATTTTGACCCTGATAATATTTGCGGAACGGGCCTTACGGTGGAGGAATTACATACGGTGGCTATTTTTGCAGGGGAACAGCAAAAATATGGTCTGACTGCCCCTGTTGTAGGCTATTTTGCAGAAAAGGTAAATTGGAAGGGGAATTTTCAGGAATTAGCAAAAAAAATTCCCTCTGCAAGTGAACCAAACCGAGCAATACAACCCAAAAGTGAAAAGCCTGCCGCACCTGTGAAAGAGCGAAAAACTTTTTCAGAAGTGGCTATAAAAGAACAAACATTGGTGGCAGCTGAAGCAGCTGTTGTTGAAGAAGTAAAAAAAGTAAAAGAAGTAAATGAGGAAAGCACTCAGGTACATACCAATGAAGCGGTAGCACCTGCAATGGCGGAGACAGTTTTACCAAGAAAAGAACCTAGAAGCAATTTCCAAGAAAATTTTAAAAATATGTTGATGCAATTTCAAAAAGAATTATCAAATTTAGAAAAGCATGGGGTACTAACACCGAAGGACATGGAAAAAATTAATGCTGCTGCTCAAGTACCGCAAGTGTCAGCATCTGATGCCGAAGTACCTAAGAGCCAAGAATCGCCTGTTGAGGTAGCTACATCCCAAGTATCCCCAGTGAAAGAAAAAGAGGAAGTATTAGAAAAAAAACAAGAAATCTTATCGGATATGGAGTACATTTTTCAAAAGAATGACGCCATTCTTCCTTTTGAAGAGGATGATTTTTTATGGAGATGTATTTCAATGGAGGAGCTAGCCGTATTGCCTATGAAATACATACCTTTCATGCGGGATATTTTCTTCATTTATTCTTACAGAAAATATAAGCATTTTATCCTTGGGCGAAACAAAGAGGGGAAAATATCCTTAGGCTTACCCAGCCATTATAATCCTAAGGATGAAAAGTGGGCAAAGCAGTTAGGTTTTTATACCTTTAAGCCTTGTGGCAATGAAAAAATGAAACAAGATTGTCATGGTTACTGGATTATGGAAGTAAAAAAATAGGAGAATTTTAAAACGTTTACTCTTGTATATTTGCCTTTTCGGTAGTATCATAGCACATAGCGATATTATAATTATGTTACTAAAGGAGAAGCATGATGAGAGTTAGAAAAAAACCTTGGGCAAAGAAAGAACTGGAAACCAACCCTCATATTGTCCAAGAATGTACGAAATATAAAGGAAGATGGGCAGAATATTTTGGAAATGATGCCCCCATTTATGTAGAAATCGGATGCGGTAAGGGCGGATTTATTACTCAAAATGCAGCACAATATCCCGAAGCAAATTTTATTGGGATAGAGCGTCAAAGCAGTGTAATTGCTGTTGCTGCCCGCAAAGCAGGAGATGGCTTGCCTAATTTAGCACTTATTTGCTACGATGCCGCAAAGCTAGCAGATATTTTTGAAGTGGGAGAGATTACACGGCTGTATATTAATTTTTGTGACCCATGGCCTAAAAAACGCTATGCAAAGCGCAGGCTGACGCATCGTGGTTTTTTACAGTCTTACCGTGAAATTTTTGGTGAAAAAGGTGAGATATTCTTTAAGACGGATAATAGAGGCTTGTTTGAATTTTCATTAAATGAATTTTGTGCAGATCACTGGGAATTATCTAATATTTCTTTAGACCTACACCATAGTGATTGGGAAGGGAATATTATGACAGAATACGAGAAGAAGTTTTCGGAGCAAGGGATGCCGATTTATCGTTTAGAGGCGCGCTGTTCGAAGTAAAAAAGCATCGAGGTATAGTTAATTCCTATACTTCGATGCTTTTTTTAGTAGTTGTACTGACAGTATTTGTTAGTTAGCATTATCTCTTTCTGGCGGCACTGTATCTTCTGCGGCGTCTTCGTCTTTTTCTTCTGGCAGAGGCAATTTGCCGAACACAAAACATTATGCCTGCTAATACAATAACAATTCCCAAGGCAATCCCTGCATACTTGAATCTTTTTAACCATGCTGATTTTTCCAGCGTCTTACGGTCTTCCGTAGAAAGGACATCTACCGAATTTTTTGCAATAAGCTCTACAGACCCGATTTTCTTTTGTTGTAACAAAAAAGTTACAGTACCCAAGACATCTCCTGTTTTGACAGGAGCAGTATATTGTTCTTCATAGTTAAATTGTTGTTGTATATTTTTTGTATTAGTATTTTTAGGTAAAGTTTTATAAAAATCCTGTTTAGGCACTAAGGTAACAGTACCTACCTGTGTTGTTTTCTTTTTATAGTTTTCCATAACTGGAATTTCTTTGGAAAAGGAACTTTTATCCAGAATCTTCTTTGTTTCAAAGTTTTCAAATCCATAGTCAAAAAGATTTGTTGTATCAACATAGTGTCCTGCACCTTTGCACTTAAATACTACTGCAATCAGCTCAGTATCTTGTCGTTTTGCGTAGGTAACCAAGGTGTTGAGTGCTTCATTGGTATATCCTGTTTTACCGCCTTCACATCCTTCATAGCAGTAGAGAGAGGGAGGTTTTATCATCTGGTGCTGTGCATAGAGATATCGGGTTTCTGGCTGTTTGTTTGTGGGGGGAATTTGATACTGTAACGTACCCATAATTTCTTTAAAATGGTCAAATTTCAAAAGTTCCTTTGCAATCAGAGCCATGTCATAAGCGGTGGTATAGTGATTTTCATCATGAAGCCCATTGGGATTTACAAAGTTCGTATTTTTACATCCTAGTTCCTTAGCTCTTTTTGTCATATCCTTACAAAAGGCATCAATACTGCCGCCTACTTGTTCTGCAACACCCAAGGAAACTTCATTGGCCGAGCGGAGCATAATGGCATAGAGTGCTTGTTCCATGGTGATTTGTTCCCCCACGTCAATGGCAATATGGCTGCTGCCTCGCTCTATGCCGAAAACGGCATTATGGGAAAACGTTATAGTATCTGACATATGGTCTGATTCAAATGCCAATAAAACTGTCATTAGTTTAGTAATGCTGGCTGGATATTGTTTTTTATGAATGTTTTTTTCGTATAATATTTCTCCAGTGGTTGCATCCATTAAAATAGCGGAATCTGCTTCTAAATCTAGTTCTTGAGATGGAAGTTCGCTCTGAGATTCAGTTTCGGTAACAAAGCTTTCTTCTGTGACGGGATTGGCATAAACGTGTATGTTGGAAAGAGTTGCAATCAAGCAAATACATAAGCATAAAAATTTTCGTTTCATTGAGATTCTCCTATAGTCCTTTGGTAAAATATGTGTTACAATAATATGCAATAAATTATAACAGAATTTTAAAGAATACAACATACTTTTTCGGTAGGAAGTGATTAAAATTTACGCGAAAGAGAGACAATTTTATACAAAACGCAGATTATTCTCCTTTTTTCTCTTGATTGCGGTTACGATTGCAGGGTTCTATTATACGAAAAAACAAGAAAAAGGAGAATTCACATTTGGTGTGCAGCAAGATACCAAGGAAAGCCTAGATAATCTTTTGAAAGATGAAATTGAGGAAAAAATCTCTGTAGAAGTATCGGGTGCTGTATTATATCCTGGTGTTTATGAGCTAACAAAAAGGAATACCCTTGCAGATGCCATTCAAAAAGCAGGGGGTTTTGCTCTGGAAGCAGATGAGAGCAAGCTGAATTTGGCAGATAGTATCTTTCATGGGGAATGTATTTATATACCTTTTCAAGGGGATACAAAAGAAAGCTATGTTAGTTACAGCCATTTGCTGTATGACTTTTCGGCAGAAGTAGGAAAAACGGAATCACCCAAAAAAATAAATATAAACCAAGCGAACAAAAGAGAACTACAGAGTTTGCCTTTTATTGGAGAAAAAATAGCCGAAAATATTATTCGATATAGACAAGAATATGGAGATTTTCAATCTATTGAAGAAATAAAAAATGTGCCTAAAATAGGAGATAAGATATTTGAAGCCATTCAAAATGACATAGAAGTTCCATAATATAGAGCAGTTTTAATAGGAGGAAAAAAGAAAAATGGGATACAACATACTAGTAGTAGATGACGAAAAGCTAATTGTAAAAGGAATTAAGTTTTCATTGGAACAAGATGGCATGACAGTGACACCCGCCTATGATGGAGAAGAGGCCTTAAACTATATTAAAGAAAAAGAGTTTGATTTGGTTGTGCTGGATGTGATGCTACCTAAAATGGACGGACTTGAGGTTTGTCAGCAAACGAGAGAGTTTTCACAAATTCCCATTATTATGGTGACAGCAAAAGGCGAAGATATGGATAAAATTATGGGGCTGGAGTATGGTGCCGATGATTATATCACAAAGCCATTTAATATTTTGGAGCTAAAAGCAAGAATCAAAGCCATTCTTAGAAGAAGCACAAAAAAAGGTGCAGAAACACCTTCTGCTGCGCAAAGGCTTAAGATACGAAATCTTGAATTGGAGTATGAAAGCAGGAGAGTTTTTATTGATGGAAAAGAAACAAATTTAACAGCCAAGGAATTTGACCTACTGGAATTACTAATGAAAAATCATGGAAAGGTTTATAGCAGAGAAAAGCTGTTGGATTTGATTTGGGGCTATGATTATCCTGGGGATGTGCGTACTGTGGATGTTCACGTAAGGCGTTTGCGTGAGAAGATAGAAGATAATCCAAGTGAGCCAAAATATATCTTTACAAAATGGGGAGTTGGTTACTATTTTAATTAAGAAGCTGAAAGATAGTTTTTCCAGCTTGCATTGGACTCTTCTGATGACGTATCTTTTGGTTAGCTTTGTACCGCTTTTGCTTTTTGTAAATACAATATTTCGTACCATGGATGATTATTTTGTGGAAGAACGTAAAAAAGAACTGTTAAGTCAGGCAAATATTATTTCGGGCAAAATTTCATCATCAGATTATATGTATGATGTTACAAAACAGTTTAAGCTGGATGAAGAAATACGTAAAATAAGCGAGGAAGGCAATCTGCGTATTTTGGTAATGGATTCCACGGGAGTAGTCATTAAAGATTCTGGTTACCAAGATGAAGGAAAAACATATTTATTACCAGAAATTATAGAAGCATTGGACAATAAGGATGTTGCCAAAAAACAGCCAAATGGAAATTTATATGCTGCTGTTTCCATTGTGGATAAAAATTCAAAACGGATAGGCGTTGTATTTATATCTGCATTAATTACAGATGTAACAAATACTATTTTGGAAATTAAAGATAAAGTATATTTACTTTTTGTTGCAATCGCAATAGTTGTTGCCATGATAATGTTTTTTATGGCACAGCTTTTTACAGAACCTTTGAAAAAGATGCTGGCAGTAATTGTAAAGATGTCAGAAGGGCATTTGGAGCAAAGGGTGGAGGTTACAGGAAGACGTCATAATGAAATTACAGATTTGGCCATTGCCTGCAATAATATGGCGGATAAGCTGGAAAAAGTGGAAACCATCCGTCAACAATTTGTATCCAATGTATCTCATGAGCTAAAAACTCCTTTAAGCTCTATAAAAGTATTGAGTGAATCCATTTTGTTGCAGGAAGATGTACCAAAAGAGATGTATATTGAATTTTTGCATGATATCAATTCTGAAGTGGATAGAATGTCTGTTATCATTAGTGATTTACTTACATTAGTAAAGTTGGACCAAAAAGAAATACCTCTTACTTTTGTAGAAACGGATATTGCAAATTTGGTACGAGATATCATAAAACGATTAACTCCTTTGGCAGCTGCAAAAAATATTGATATAGAATATGAACAGATAAAGGATGTATTTGCTGATGTGGATACTGTAAAAATTACGCTGGCTATTTCTAATTTGGTGGATAATGCTGTTAAGTACACACCAGAAGGGGGAAGCGTAAAGATTACTTTGGATGCAGATCATCAAAATGCTTTTATCTCTGTATCAGATACGGGTATCGGTATTCCAGATGAGGAGATAGGAAAAATATTTGACCGTTTTTATAGAGTGGATAAAACTAGAGATAGAGAAACGGGAGGTACAGGATTGGGATTATCTATTACTCATTCTACCGTATTAATGCACAATGGAAGCATTAAAGTAAATAGCAAGGAAAAAGAAGGAACAACATTTTTGGTGCGTATTCCGCTTCATCAAAATACGTAATTTTTGAAAATCGAAAAGAAATATATCTATGCGGAGGAGGCATTGTTTTTGACTCACAAAGCAAATATGAAATGGATAAGAATTTTTATGATTGCAGTACTGATATTTTTGACAGGGATAGTGGTTTTTGTATTGGTGCAAGCAACGCATATTATGATTCCCAATGAGAATGTGTCTACAGAATTTTATTATATGAATTCAGTAGATTTAAAAATGGATTATGAAGTAAAAAAAGTGAAATCAGACCAACCCATCCCTATGCTTTATTCTGTATTGGAAGAATTAAAAAAAGGCCCGAAAGAAGAAGGTTTGATGGGTTCTATTCCCGATGAGGTTTTGATTCAAGGAGTGACACTTACAGATGGCACAGCAACAATAGATGTTTCAAAAGAGTATTATAATATGAAAATTGGGCAGGAGTTGGTTTGTCGTTCTTCTATCGTCTGGACATTAACGGCCTTGGATTTTGTTGATTATGTAAAAATTACAGTAGACGGCAAGGAGTTAAGTAGAACAGACGGTGAGCCTATAGGGATTATGAATCGGGAAAATGTAGTGATTGATGCGGAAATTTCTCCGGAATCCAAGCGTTTTGAAATCGTGAATCTATATTTTGCCAATAAGGAGAAAACAGAACTTAGGGTGGAGGAGCGAAAAATTGAAATAAGCCATAATCAACCAAGAGAAAAATTTGTAATGCAGCAATTAATATTAGGCCCTATGACGGAAGGCTTAACTGCTACCATACCATCCTCTACAAAATTAAAAGATATCACTACAACGGAAGATGGCATTTGCTATATTAATCTTAGCTCAGACTTTTTAAAACAGCTAGAGGCGGATACGCAAGCTGAAGTGCTGGCAGTAAACTCTATCATATACTCCTTAAAAGGATTAAGTAATATAGAAAAAATCCAATTTTTGATAGAGGGAGAAAAGATAGAAACTAGAGGGAACCTAGATTTTAGTAAGCCCTTTGAGGCAGGTGTCCCTGTAGAAGTGAAAAAGAAAAAATGAGGCAGTTGTCATGAAAAGACCGGCTTTATGGATGTTATTTTATATGATAGGCGGTATCTTAATAGAAAGAATGGTATCCTTTTCTATGTGGCTGATGCTGCTGACGGCTATTTTTATAATAAGTACCGTTTTTTTGTGTAAGTTGTGGCGTAGTAAGGCTCCTATTGTTTTCTTATGTTGCTTCATTCTTGGGTTTATTTTGATGCATCGTGTGGTTACACCAACGGAGCTTATTACGCAGAAAGAAAGTGAAGAAAAGAAAGAAGTGTCTATAGAAGGTGCGATTCTGAAAACAGAGCTGACAAAAAATGAGAAACAAAGGATAACAGTAAGGGTATCTCACGGTTCTCTGCCTACGGCTAAGGTTTTGGTATACTTTGATGGAAATACAGAGTTATCCATAGGGGATAAAATTGCTTGCAAGGGGTCGATACAACCGTTTCAAGCACGTACTACCCCAGGTGTATTTGATGAGTTTTCTTATTGGAGAGCAAAAGGGTATGATTATAAGTTCTTTGCCGATGCAATCACAGTGCAGGAAAAATCAAAAGGTTCTTTGAGGGAATCGTTTTTTGCTTGGAAGGACAAGCTGGAAGTTGTATATGACGCTATTTTTCCAACAAAGGAAGCAGGAATAATAAAAGCCATGCTGATGGGAGATAAAGAGGATGTTTCAGAGCAAACCCGCTACATATATAAACAAGCGGGTATTGCTCATATTTTGGCAATTTCTGGTTTACATATCTCTATTATCAGTATGTCGATTTATTATTTGCTTACCAATTTATTAAAGCAAAGCCGCAGAAAAAGCTCTGCTATTGCCATGGCAATTTTTCCTCTATTTATTGTCTTTACAGGATTTTCTCCATCTTCTGTACGGGCGGCAATTATGGTTATGGTTGGTTTAATGGGAAATTTATTTTATCGTTCGGGGGACAGTATCAATAATGTTGCTATTGCGGCAATTATCCTTCTATGTATCCAACCCCTATATTTATGGGATATTGGATTTCAGCTTTCTTTCGTAACGGTGATGGGTATTATAATCGGTATGGGATGGTTGGAACAATGGAATAAAATTCCCCGCTATGTAGCCAATAGCCTTGGAGTATCTTTTTTTGCCCTGGTAAGCAGTTTCCCTGTTACGGCATATCATTTCCATAGTTTTTCTATGATTGGGATGGTTACCAATTTAATTGTAGTGCCTCTTATGGAAGTATTGCTAGTTATGGGAATTTTGACAGGGGTAGTTGGACTATTTTCCATTTCGGCAGCCTCTTTTTTGGGAGGAATTGTATATTATATTCTGCAACTATATGAGGTGGTGTGTATCACTGCCGCTAAAATGCCGTGGGCTTCTGTTGCGATTGGGAGGTTTAGTGTTTTTTCAGCGATTTTATGCTATGTCATATTTTTCTGGATTTATTGTATGCCGCAAAAAGCAAATTGGGAAAAATATATTTTTGGCGGATTGCTGTTGTTGCTGTTTATCTTTTTTACAGGCAATAGAATGTTTTTTCATCACAATACCATTGCTTTTTTAGATGTGGGGCAAGGGGATAGTACAGTTATCACATCTTATGACGGACAGGCATTTGTCATTGACGGTGGAGGGCAATACCAAAAGCCTTTTGGTAGTAATACTGGTAATAAGATAGTAACCCCTTATCTGGAATATCAAGGTGTGAAAGAAATAGATGGCTTATTTTTAACCCATATGGATAAGGACCATGGGTATGGCGTATTGGAATTGATGGCATATATGCCAGTGAAGAAGGTATTTATTTCAGATTATTCTTTTGAAAAATCCGATTTTTATTATTCTTTTTTAAATATAGCCAATGAAAGGAAAATACCTGTTTTTCTTTTGAAAGCGGGAGATAAGGTGCGTTTGACAGAAAATATGGAGATGAGCTGTCTTTACCCTATGAAAGAGGCACCAATGGGGGATGATGATAATCATGGCTCTATGGTACTTCGCTTGGATATGGAGGAACTTTCTGTATTATTTATGGGAGATGCAGGGTATGAGGATGAAGAAGTGATGCTGGAAAATAAAGCTTTGCTAGATTGCACCATTTTAAAAGCAGGGCATCATGGGTCAAAATATTCCACAAGTACAGAATTTTTAAAAGAAGCATCACCTAAAATTGCTATCATATCCTGCGGCAAAAACAACGTATATGGTCATCCTCATGAGGAGACATTAAAAAGGCTTGAGGATGCAAAGGTAGACTATATTCAAACAAAGGAATCGGGAACGATTTCTATTACAACCAACGGAGAAAAATATTGGGTAAAAACTATGATAGGAAGGCCATGAAAAATGAAAGAACTGGTGCGGCAATTAAAGGCGAAAGAGTTTAAAAACTGTTATATATTTTATGGGAAAGAAGGATACCTGCGTAAGACCTATGAAAATCTTCTTAAAGATTCTATATTGCCCGATGGGGCCGATGTGATGAATTATGATGTATTTGAAGGAAAAAAGTCCGATATCACAAAAATATTTGATGCCATTCAAACATTCCCATTTTTGTCTGAAAAACGCCTTGTAATCATTAAAAATAGCGGCTTATTTGTATCGGGTCGCAAAGAAGACACAGACGCCATGGTGGATTTTTTGAAAGAGATTCCTTCTAGTACCTGTATTCTTTTTTCAGAAGATGAAATAGATAAGCGTAATAAGCTATATAAATCCCTGCAAAAAGAAGGATATATCGTTGAAATGAACGGACTTTCCGAAAAAGATTTGATTGCATGGCTGAAAAGAGAGTTTAAAAAAAGCGGACTACAAATAGAGCAGGTAGTTGCTGTATCTATGCTGAGAATGGTTGGCACGGATATGGAAAACTTATCCCAAGAAATGAGAAAAGTTATCGCTTATAAGGCGGGAGAAACTTTGGTTACCCATGAAGATATCAGTAAGATTTGTTCCCAATCCTTTGAAAGCCGCATTTTTGATATGGTGGATGCAGTGGGAAATCAAAAGCCGCAGGAAGCACTTGCGGTCTACCGTCAATTACTTCACATGAAGGAATCCCCCATTATGATATTGTCCATGATGATACGGCAGTTTCGCATGATTTATCAATGCAAATTGCTATTGGATGAAGGCAAAACGATTTCAGACATTAGCCAACGGACAGAAATCAGAGAGTTTATTGTAAGAGAATGCTTAAAACAGGGGAAAAACTTCTCTAAAGAATTACTGGAAGATGCACTAAAGGAATGCTTGGATATTGACGTTGCCATAAAAACAGGAAAGCTTGCGCCTGAGCTTGCAGTAGAGCTTTTGATTTTAAACTATAGCGGCAAAAAAAGAATATAAATGAAAAAACTACTCGATTTTCAATGCCAACTGTGGCAATGAGTTTCGAGTAGTTTTTGTTTTTAAGAAATATTATACGTGAAATTTGGTGTCATCTACATCAAGAGCTTCTAATAATGTAATTTCCTTATTCTTTTCCATAAAGGTATTTAAGGTATACTGATTAGCAAATAATAGCAGAGGTCTTTCGAAATGGTCATAAATCAGCATACAACGAGAATTGGTGTAATCATGTAAGTCAATATTTGGTCCAACAACAGCCCATCTTGCTACACTGAAATCAATAGGTTCCATACGGATTTCAGAATTATATTCATTTTTTAAACGGTATTCAAATACTTCAAATTGTAATACACCAACTGCGCCAATAATAATTTCGTTATAATCGTTATGATAAATCTGAATAGCACCTTCCTGTGCCAACTGTGATACACCTTTTTGGAACTGTTTTGCCTTGAGAGTGTTTACAGGGCGAACACGCATAAAAAATTCAGGTGGGAAGGTAGGCAAAGGCTCAAAGAAAAGTTTTTCTTTAGAATCTGTCAGTGTATCCCCGATTTGATAATTTCCAGAATCATATATACCTATGATATCCCCTGCGTATGCGGTTTCTACAGTTTCGCGTTCATTTGCCATAAGCTGGGTAGATTGAGTAAGCTTTATCTGTTTTCCTGTGCGGGAAAGAGTTACTGTCATACCACGTTGGAATGTTCCTGAACAAATGCGTAAAAATGCCAAACGGTCCCGATGAGCAGGATTCATATTAGCTTGTATTTTGAAAATAAAACCACTGAAGAAGGGGTCATCGGTTTGTACCATGCCTGTTGTAGTTTTGCGGGGGCCAGGAGCAGGTGCCCAGTCTAAAAAGTGGTTTAGGAAAACCGTAACACCAAAGTCAGCTAACGCAGAGCCAAAAAAAACAGGAGATAATTTACCTTCTTTAATTAGTTGTAAATCAAAAGGATTTCCTGCACCATCCAGGAGCTCTATCTCGCTTCTAAGAATATCTAAATTCGCTTGGCTGATAACGCCTTCCAATACATCGCCATACACTCCATTGGCGCCCAAATCAATGACTTCATTTTTCCGATAGAGATATACTTTGTTTTCCAAACGGTCGTAAACGCCTTCAAAGGTAATACCGTTACCAATGGGCCATGTGACAGCTGTGGAAGGAAGCCCTAATGCATCTTCCAAATCCGCCATGCACTCAAGAGGGTCTTTGGAATGGCGGTCTAATTTATTGATAAATGTAAAAATAGGAATTTTACGCATACTGCATACTTTAAAAAGTTTTACGGTCTGTGCTTCTACACCTTTTGCCGCATCAATTACCATAACGGCACTATCCACAGAGGTTAGAATACGGTAGGTATCTTCACCAAAGTCGTTATGCCCAGGGGTATCCATGATAGATACTACTTTATCTTGATATTCAAACTGCATTACGGAAGAAGTGACAGAAATGCCACGTTGTTTTTCTATTTCCATCCAGTCTGATTTTGCATATTTAGAATTACGTCTTGCTTTTACCGTACCTGCTTCACGAATGGCACCGCCGTGGAGGAGTAGTTTTTCTGTTAATGTGGTTTTACCAGCATCTGGGTGAGATATAATACCAAAAATTCGACGTTTTTGTGTTATTTCACTATTTGACATACTTCATTTCCTTTCTAAAAGTAACTGTGGTTATATGGATATATTTTAAAAAGATGAATTGATATCCCATTTTTTGCATCCTTTCTATTTTAACCGAATTTCATGAAAAAAGGAATAAAAAATTTAAGAAGGTATGATTTATTATTTGCTGTAATTATTTCCTCTTTTTAGAAATTTTGTTGACGTTAGGGGTGCTTGAGGTTACAATGTAGGTGTAAACCAAACAAAAGTAAATGGAGGTATGAATATGTTTAAAGTTACAAACACAGACAAAGCACCTGCGGCTATCGGCCCTTACTCTCAAGCAATTTCTGCGAATGGATTCCTTTTCACATCTGGACAAATGGCTATTGACCCTGCAGTAGGAGATGTTGTGGCTACTACCATTGAGGGACAAGCTGAGCAGGTTATGAAAAATTTAGGTGAGCTGTTAAAGGAAAATGGTTTAGAATATACCGATGTAATTAAAACAACTTGCTTCCTTGCAGATATGGGCGATTTTGCGGCATTTAATGAAGTTTATGGCAAATATTTTGTGGGCAAGCCTGCTAGATCTTGCGTGGCAGTAAAAACATTACCTAAGAACGTATTATGCGAAGTTGAGGTTATTGCACTTACAAAATAAAAATTTTCAGGTACAATATCTCAAAAAATAGCACAATGATATAAGTTGCATGATAAAAACGGCATGAAGTGGGGCAATACTTCATGCCGTTTTTAATATTATCTAGGGGGGATAATAGAGTGTAACAAGGGGTAATATGTCAGAAAAGAATTATTCAATAATGGTTCCATCAGGAGAAATTACTACAACTTGCCAAGGAATCATCTTTCCAGAAGCTTGTAATGCGGTTTTTACTGCGTTTTCTATGCCTGCACAGCAAGGTACCTGCATACGTACCACAGTAACGCTTTTAATTGCATTATTACGTAAAATTTCTGTCAATTTTTCGCTGTAATCGCCTTCATCCAACTTAGGACAGCCGATGAGGGTAATTTTATTTCTCATAAACTCATTGTGGAAGTTACCATAGGCATAAGCGGTACAGTCTGCCGCAATTAAGAGATTTGCAGAATCGAAATAGGGTGCATTCACAGGAAGGAGCTTGATTTGCACAGGCCATTGCTGAAGCTGACTTTGCGGTACGGCTGTTGATACAGGGGCTACGGTAGCTACCGTTTCTGCTTTGTGTAACATTCTGGACTGACTGCCTGGACATCCTCCGCTAAAGGGTGGTGTTTGGTTTCTAGCCTGCATATGTGCCTTTACTGCTTCTTCATCATAAGGAAGGGCTTCCCTCTCTACAAAAGAAATAGCACCTGTGGGACAGGTAGGAAGACAGTCCCCTAAGCCATCACAATAGTCATCTCTGATGAGCTGTGCTTTTCCATTTATCATAGCGATGGCTCCTTCGTGACAGGCAGAAGCACATAAACCGCATCCATTACATTTATTTTCATCTATTTTTATAATTCTTCTTATCATAAATCATCTCTCCATTTCATACCAATGTAGTTGTTGTTTTGATGAATTTATTGTACTATAAGAGAGAGGATGTAGTAGTTGTAAATACAACGAAAGGAGCAAAAAATGAAAAAATATTATCCTATTATCGAAAAAGTATCCCTTTTTAGAGGACTTACTAAAGAGGATTTTGAATTTTTACAAAATCATATGGTTACAAAAGTGAGAAAGTACGCAAAATCGGAATTTATATTTCGAGCAGGGGAACTGGTTTCTCAAGTGGGAATTGTTTTATCGGGAAAAACTCAGATTATCAAAGAAGATGTTTGGGGAAACAGAACCATTGTTGCTAATATGGCAGTGGGTGATATTTTTGCCGAAGCATTTTCTTGCTCCAAAGTTGAGAGGCTGACGGTAAGTGTTTTGGCGGGGGAGAGTACAGAAGTGCTTTTTATTGATTACAATCGTATACTTTCTGCCCATAGCATTAGTGAAAGCTGTAAAGATAAGCTTATTTTTAATATGATTCAGGTTTTAGCCAACAAAAATGTAATGCTGACACAGAAAATTGAAATATTATCCAGAAGAACAACGAGAGAAAAAATACTGAGTTTTTTATCTAACATTGCCGCAAAAAATCAGAGCTATTCTTTTGAAATTCCATTTAATCGGCAGGAGTTGGCGGATTTTTTGTGTGTTGACCGAAGTGCTTTATCCAATGAACTTAGTAAGCTACAGCAAGAAGGGATTCTCAAATTTCATAAAAATCATTTTACCTTACTGCAAGATGATAATGGATACAGCCTTTAAAGATTGAAAAATTCAGGGGTATGGCAAAAATTAATTGAATTTTATCAACAGCATATCATCAGTGACGTGGGAATAAACCTACATTGACATCTCCGCATCATGCGGCAGTGGTTAATAAATATATTACTAATTTTAGAACAATCATTGTAACTTTTACCATTCTTTCGCACAGATGCATCTATCTTAACAGCAATGGGAATAGATTATTTAGATAATAATAAGTTAGTTTATTTTTTTGATTTGAAAGGTTTATTTCTTTGTCTTATACTATGTAGCATATGTACCAGCATATTTGGATTTTTTGAAATTTGCAAGCTTAGAAAGTTTATAGCTAATTTGAAAAATGAATCCTACTAAATTGTGGTATACAAACAGAGTCAAAGCTCCTATTGACCTTTTTTCTTTCTTATTTTATGGTTATGGATGTGTTATCCGAAAAGTTAACTTTTTCTATTGAGTAAGCCTCCAAAAATAAATGCAAAAGTGTAAAGTAAAAATGCTTGACAATCATGGTGATTTCGTGTATGATACCAAAGGTAAAGGAAAAAGACTTTACAGCCTTATGCTTGGGGGCGAATGAAGTATGGATGATATTTTAGAATTAACCTTGCTCTATGATTTTTATGGAGAGCTATTGACACAAAAACAAAAACTGGTTTATGAAATGTATTATCAAAATGACTTGTCCTTGAGCGAAATTGGTCAAGAGCTTTCGGTAAGTCGCCAAGCTGTGAGGGACCAGTTGAAGCGTACGGAGGGGATACTGTACGGTTATGAACAAAAATTACAATTAGTATCCCGCTTTTTGCAGCAGCAAAGGGCAGTGCGCCAGATGAAGCATATGATTGAAGAATTAGAGAAGCAATACTCTTTATCGGAAGAAGGTATTGCGGCGTTAGAAAAAATAAAAGGGATTGCCGACGAAATTTTAGAGTAAGCAGGAGGTATTCCATGGCGTTTGAAAATCTTTCCAATAAATTGCAGGAAGTATTTAAACAACTCAAAAGCAAAGGAAAACTATCGGAAGCTGACGTAAAAAGTGCCATGAGAGAAGTAAAAATCGCACTCTTGGAGGCTGACGTAAATTTTAAAATCGTAAAACAATTTGTGAAAACTGTTACAGACAGGGCTGTTGGTACCGAGGTATTGGAAGGGCTTAACCCTGCACAGCAGGTAATCAAAATTGTAAACGAAGAATTGATTGACTTAATGGGAACTACCCAAAGCAAACTGACTTTTGCCTCACGTCCTCCCACAGTATATATGATGG
>JAAYQI010000261.1 GCA_012519385.1 Candidatus Epulonipiscium sp. | reverse complement strand
TCCTTTACCTTACGTAATTTTTTTCAGCTTAGAAAGCCTAGCCATAAACTTTTTAACTCCCTTTTCACCGAATGAAACCTCTACCTCAAAATCTGCTCCTCCTGGGCGAATCTCCTTCACTGTGCCAATACCATATTTGGGGGCACGTACCTTGTCACCCACAGCAAAATCCAATACAAAGTCTGTAGGCGCAGGGATATTGGAAGGCTTATTTTGCAATCCGTAAGGATTCGGTTTTTGAAATACAGGAGTAATTTTCATACTGCTTCTCATGGAAAACTCTCTCGCCGCATCCGACATCTTCCTTACTGGGCGGTCCACCAATTCCTCTGGGATTTCTCTAAGAAAACGAGAAGGTGCATTATACTGTGTTACTCCGTGCTGCATTCTGCTTTTTGCGTGAGATAGATAAAGCTCCTCCCTAGCACGGGTAATACCCACATAGCAAAGGCGTCTTTCTTCCTCTACTTCCTTTTCTCCTCCAAATGCAATACTTCTATAGCTAGGGAAAATCCCTTCTTCCATACCAATCATAAACACATAAGGAAACTCTAACCCTTTGGCACTGTGGAGTGTCATAAGCAGTACAGATTCTTCCCCTTCTTTTAAGTTATCAATATCTGATACCAATGCAATTTCTTCCAAAAACCCTTCTAAATTTCCTTCTGGATTTTGTGTTTCATATTCTACCGCTTTATTGATAAATTCATCTATATTTTCCAAACGCATTAAGGCCTCATCGGTACCTTCATCTAGCAAAACCTGCATATAGCCTGTCTTTTTTATAACAGCATCCATTAGTTGAGAAACAGAAAGTGTCATACTGTCTTCTTTTAAATGCTGCATCAAATCATAAAATTCTTGAAACTTTCTGGCTCTGGTTTTCAGTTCGGGAATTTCACCCAGCCTTCCCAGTGCATCATAAAAAGAAATACCGTTTTCCATGGCAAAGCTTGTTACCTTATCAATAGAAGTATCCCCAATTCCACGCTTAGGCACATTAATAACTCTCCTAAGTGCAATGGCATCCAGTGGATTTTTCAAAATTTTTAAGTAAGAAAGAATATCTCGAATTTCTTTTCTATCATAAAAACGAGTGCCGCCAAATAAACGATATGGAATATTTCTCTTTACTAATTGGTCCTCCACCGTTCTAGATTGGGCATTAGTGCGGTATAGTACTGCAAACTCACCATAAGTATGCCCCGTTTTTATCAGTTCCTCTATTTTTTCTGCGGCAAATCTTGCTTCGTCATATTCATTTTCCGCTTGATAAATGTGCAAAATGTTTCCTGTGTGATTTTGTGTCCAAAGGCTTTTTGCTTTTCTGGTATTATTATTGTGTATCACGGCGTTTGCCGCTTCTAAAATGGTCTTTGTGGAACGATAATTCTGCTCTAGCTTAATTACCTTTGTATTAGGAAAATCCTTCTCAAAATCCAGAATATTACCGATATTTGCCCCACGCCATCCGTAAATGCTCTGGTCGTCATCTCCTACCACACAAAGGTTTTGATATTTTGAGGATAGTAGCTTTACCAATTCATATTGGGAAGTGTTAGTATCTTGATATTCATCTACCATAATATAGCGAAACCGTTCTTGATATTTATCCAATACTTGGGGATGAGAGCGAAAAAGCTGCACTGTTTTGTAAATCAAATCATCAAAATCCAATGCATTGCTATCCTTTAGCCTTTTCTGATACACTTGATATACTTGAGCAATTTTCAAGCTCCTTATATCCATTTTATCTACCTTTTGAGCATAGGCTTCCCAGCTAATTAGTTCTTCTTTTTGTTTGCTGATTGCACTCATAGCCGCCTTTACAGTAAAGCTCTTATCCGTAATACTTAAATTAAGCTGTTTAAAGCATTCTTTCATTATTTTTTCTTGGTCGTCGGCATCATAAATAGAAAAGCCGTTATCATAATCCAAATGATGTATTTCTCGTCTTAAAATGCGTACACAAGTAGAATGAAATGTGCTAATCCATATATCTTTTGCCCCTTCAGGCACAAGTTTTTCCACTCTTTCTTTCATTTCTTTTGCCGCTTTATTGGTAAAGGTAATGGCCAGAATATTCCATGGCTTTACTCCTTCTTCTATCAAGTGTGCAATACGTACCGTTAATGCTCCTGTTTTTCCCGAACCAGCACCTGCCAGTACCAGCACGGGGCCGTCTTTTTGCAACACGGCTTCTTTTTGCATTGGGTTTAAACTTTCAAAAGCTACCATTTTTATTTCTCCTGTCTAAATTGATTTTGAAGCAAAGAAATAGGAAGCGGGATACCGTCGCATCCATACTTCCTACTGCCGTTTTTTATATGATTTTGGAAGCGTTTTCTTCCGGTGGGATATTTTTTTGCCTTGTCCGTTCTATGGCAAGGCGGTATCCATCTGTTCCATAGTTTAACGCTCGATTTACTCTGCTGATAGTTGCAGTGGAAGCTCCTGTTTTTTCTGCAATTTCAACATATGTTTTTTTAGCATCCAGCATTTGTGCAACTTCCATCCGCTGTGCAATCGCTTGTATTTCATGAACGGTACATAAGTCCTCAAATAATTGATAGCATTCTTCTAAGGTTTCCATCGCTAAAATACAATAAAACAGCTTGTCTGTTAGTTCATTTTTAATTTTACTGTTCATTCCCTGACCACCTTTTTCAAACAATCTCTGTATATTATATTAACATTCTAAAGTGGTAAAGTAAAGCAGTTTATGGGGATTCCATTTACTTTTTATTCCTTTTTAGAGCTTTTTTTAATTTTTCGGGTGAAGTGTTTAGTATAAGCTCCTCGGGAAAATCTATAGAGTGCAATAACTGCAACACATAGTTAAAGTCCCCGATTTGGGTGTAAAAATGAGCATCACTTCCTAATATTACAGAAACCCCATCCCTCATACATAGCTGTAATAGCTCAAGCATATATTTATCGCTTCCTTTGCGAAAGCCGTCGGGTGCCAAAGAAGCATTATTCATTTCAAAAATACAGCCCGTCTCTTTCGCCGCTTGAAAAACAGCCTCCACATCCATCTCATATCTGGGGTCTCCAGGATGCCCCAAAATATCAATGTAAGGGTGCTCCATTGCTTTAATCATAGCTGCGGTGTTTTCTTCCTTGCTACCAAAGGTAATACATTGGGGGTGCAGGCTTGCAATGGCAATATCTAATTTTGATAAAATATCGTTATCCAAATCCAGCTTTCCGCTATAATCCATAATATTTACTTCTGCTCCATGCAACAACTCCACTCCATGCAATACTTTTGGCAAAATATGATAGTTTGCAAAAAAAGCTCTAGGAGCAGTGTGTTTCATTCCTGGACCATGGTCTGTTAAGGCAATCATTTTCAGCCCTTTTTGTGCCGCATATCTTGCATTTTCGTCAATGGTGCTGTATGCGTGTTGGCTAATCACAGAATGTGTATGGGTATCTGCCAGTAAGTTCATATTCCTCATCCTCTATCCTGTATTGGAAGCTTTTCTAATTTGTCATAGATGATTATAACACATACTGTTTTAAAAATGAATGCCCTCTTTCATAAATTAAGAAAATCCTTATAAAATTGAATAAAAAAACACCCGAAAACAAGTTTCGAGTGCATCTTACAAAATAGCAGGTACTATTTTTCCGCTTTAGCAAAGGATATATTTTCTGGTAAAACACGACATTGCTCCAATAGCTTATCATAGCATGCTTCACATAAATCCAGACTATGTTTTTCTCCGTCTTTATTAGAAAAATAACCCCATTCTTTTTCAATATGAACATAATCTTGAATGTAGCCATAGGAATCCTTCGCAATTTCTTTGCCGCAGCAATTACAAATCACCTTGTCCAGTTTTTCTTCCATTGTGCTTCTCATAGCAAACACTCTCATACGGATACCCCCTAATGGATTTTTTCCGACGGATTTCGAGTTGATATTATGTATTTTAGCATACTTTTTTTTTGTTTTCTATAGGAAAGGTATGGACAACATGTTAAAATTATGCTAACAAATCACCAAAGGAGACTTTTTATGTTGAATTACGAAAAATACATGGCTCACTGCACCATTTGCCCCAGAGCATGCGGCGTAAACCGCTTGGAGGGTCAATTAGGATTTTGCAAGGCTCCTACACTGCCAAAAATTGCCTTGGTATCCTCTCATGCTTGGGAGGAACCCCCTATCAGCGGCACAAATGGCTCAGGAACAGTATTTTTTTCCCATTGCAATCTGCAGTGTAAATTTTGTCAAAATCATGCCATCAGCGAGGAAGGCTATGGAAAAGAAGTTTCCATACACCGCTTGGCTGAAATTTTTATGGAACAGCAAAAAAGAGGATGTCATAATATTAATTTGGTAAGCCCCACGCAGTATATCCCGCAAATATGCGATGCCCTTCATCTGGCAAAGCAACAAGGACTGACCATACCCGTTGTGTATAATACCAATGGATATGAAAGTGTATCTTCTTTACGCCTTTTGGAGGGTTACGTTGATATTTACCTGCCTGATGTCAAATACTATGATAATGCCTTGGCAGAATCCTTTTCTCATGCACCCAATTATTTTGTAATAGCACAAAATGCTTTACAGGAGATGTTCCGACAGGTTGGAAGAAATCGATTTTCCCCAAATGGAATCATGGAAAAAGGGATTATCATTCGTCATTTGGTGCTTCCAAATTGTTATAAAGATAGTATGCGTATATTAGATTATATCTCAGGCACTTTTGGAGAAAATACCATTCTCTCCTTGCTAAACCAATATACCCCTATGCATAAAGCGAAAGATATCCCTGCCCTATCTCGCCGTTTAACAACATTGGAGTATCAAAAAGTGGTGAATCATTTCTTCTCGTTGGGGTTGAAAAATGGATATACTCAAAAAAGAAGTTCCTCTACTTCCGCATATACCCCTTTATTTGATGGTAGAGGAGTAGAAAAATCCTCACCGTAAAAACAACAAAAAATTCAACGGCTCTGTTTTCAGGTACAAACATATAGAAATCACATAAAAAACCACTTAAAAGAGTTGTCATTGCTCTATTAAGTGGTTTTTCATTAAGTTTACATAATATAAACTAAAATTTTTAAACTCCAAAATTAATATTTTCGTTTCAGCCATAGATAACTTAACCAATAAATGACTAACTGTATACAGATAGTATATCCCAAAATAGAACTTTCTTGATAATAGCCTAATACTCTTAAAACTATCGTTAAAATAGCTGCAATTAGTATAGAATAATAAAATGTCATACTTCGTGCTTTATCTGCAATAAATTTATTTCTTTCATCGCTATTTTGTATATTTATTTTTTCAGCATAATCATTATCGTTTTGATACCGATATAACTGAATCAACCTTATTACTGATATAATAACAAAACCTACCCCCAGCCCACTCCAAAATGTGTCTATAAAGTGAAAAACTTCCGATAAAATAAAAATAGTTACTCCTATCATTGCGAATAAAGTATATTGGATTGTTTTGCCTTTTATTCTATTCATTTTGCATCCTCCTCATAAATAAAAATTTCTTCTATCGACATTGAAAAATATTTTGCTATTTTAAACGCAAGTAAAATAGATGGATTATAACGTCCATTTTCCAATGAACTGATTGTTTGCCGAGATACCCCTAAGGCTTTTGCCAAGTCTTCTTGATTAATCCCCTTTTCATTTCTGATTTCTTCTAAACGATTCTTCAATAGTTTCACCCCCTTATGGAAAGTACACTTTACGTAAAATTTAAAAATATATAACATACATTGAATTTGTATGTTACGTAAAGCTGACTTTACATAAATAATATCATCTATTTCACCATATGTCAAGCACACTTTACATAAAAATTATGTACGTATTTATATTCTTCAATATAAAAAAGCTAGGCCACTTTCTTTAAACGAATCAAAAAAGTTAGGCTTAGCTTTTTAAAATTGAGCAATTATTTTTCACTGCCTTTGATAATAGGCTGAATCTGCTTACCTTCCAAGGCTTTTTCCAGTGTTGGTATAAGCAATGTTGTGTCAGCTATCATTGAGTTTGGCTTTGTCATTGGATTATCTTGACCAAATGGAATAAAATAAATATTTTTAGCATTTAAAAGAATGCCTATATTTTTCATATTCATCCCCAAGGCATCATTTGTGGAGATGGAAATTACCAATGGTTTGTCATTTCTCAAATGAGCCTTTGCTGCCATAAGCACGGGCGTATCTGTAATTCCGTTTGCAAGTTTTGCTATGGTATTTCCCGTACAAGGAAAGATAACCAAAATATCCAATAAGCTTTGCGGCCCGATAGGCTCTGCCTCGCTTATTGTCAGTATGGGTGGTTTTCCTGTTATTTCCTCTGCCTTTTTCAAAAAATCCTTGGCAGCCCCAAATCGGCTATCTATACTTTGTGCAGAATCCGAAAATATTGTGGTGATTTCTGCACCTACCTCAATCAACTTTTCCATTTCGGGAAAAATATTAGAAAAAGTACAGAATGAACCAGTGAAGGCTACACCAACTTTTTTCCCCTCTAAAATCACACCAGTCACCTCTTTCTTCATTTATCATTCCATTCACTATTAGAAAGCAGAACCTGCACCAGTGCCTCAGCGGAAGACTTTGGTGCATATTTTCCAGGAAGCCCAAGGCATAAATATGCCTTTATCCCCAGCTGCTCTGCCGCTTGGTAATCTACCCCTCCAGGTGCAGAGGCAATATCAATAATAATGCCCTCAGGTTTTACATGAGATAATATGCTTTTATCCAAAACTAGAGATGGCACAGTATTAAAAATAAAATCGTACTCATTGATTTTTTCTTTCAGCATCAAAAAAGAAATGGCTTGATGTCCTGCTACTTGTGCCTCACTCCTGGCACTTGGTTTCCTAGCACATACGCTAACTTGGCTACATAAGCCATGCAGTCCTTGTGCAAGCACTTTGGCACATCTTCCATACCCTATTACCAAAGATTTGCTTCGGTGCAGATTCACAGGATGCCGTATAATTGCCTCAGCAATGGTTCCTTCTGCCGTTGCAATGGTATTATATAGGGTTAACTCCTCATTCTCCATAAAATCATACATATCCACTTGGTTTTCTATACCCCATTGGCATAGTTCTTCAGAAATACATCCTGCAAATAGCTTTTGACCTTTTTGTAGCTGATTTTTCAGCTCACAAACTGTTAAATCAGATTGTTCATTTTTTGCATAAATTTTTTTCCCTTCTCTGGTTAGAGGGATGGGAGCAATGATGGTTTTTGCACTTTTGATTGCCTCCATAAGCGAACCTGCAAAAGGAAAGCCCTCGCACTGCGGATGCTGTTGCGTTTCATAAAGAATCACAGAAAAATTTTTCTCTGCCAGTAATTCCGCCATATACGCCTGACGCAAGTCACCCCCAACCACAGCAAAATCATATTTATAATTTTCCATCTTCGTCCCTCAGCTCCTTTTTAATCACCTTTCTAATCCCTTTTTTCCTTTTTTGTCTACTTAATCACTTACACTATTTTCTATGTTACCAATATATGTATTGCAAAAAATATGGTGCTTAACCCTTTTAGTCACAATGCCAAAAAATAAAAAACATCCCTTTCCAAACAATCATTAGAAAGAGATGTCATTTATTTTAATTACTACTGTATTATTTTTTATCCGCTTTCTCCTCAAGATATTTAGCCAAATAGGAAAGTAAATTGCTATAATTTCTTCTTGTCTTATTCGATAACTTTCTATATTCACAATCGAATAAATATTCATTAATCATTAGCCTTAATTGCATAAAAAATACCCCCTTGATTAGAACTTCAATCCTAAAAAAGAGGGTAAAATATATGCAAAAAATTTATCCTACTTATGAAATAAAGTTTGTATATAGTTATCACACCAAAATTAATTTTTTCACAAATTGGCTTTAAAATATATCAAAAATTCTTTATTTCAAAACGCCTGTAAAGGTTGATATATCAAGGTTTTTTACGCATGGTCAACTTGATACATATGCTCAATCAAATCAATCACCTTATTGCTGTAGCCCCACTCGTTATCATACCATGCTACCAGCTTTACAAAACGGTCATTTAAGGCAATTCCTGCTTTTGCATCAAAAATACAGGTATGAGGATCTCCAAAAAAGTCACTAGAAACAACGTCATCTTCTGTATAATCTAAAATACCTTTTAACTCATTTTCTGATGCAGCCTTAACCGCCTTTTTAATTTCATCATAGGTAGCTGCTTTTTCCAAACGACAAGTTAAATCTACAACAGAAACATCAATAGTAGGCACACGGAAAGACATACCCGTAAGTTTTCCATTCAACTCAGGAATTACTTTGCCAACTGCCTTTGCTGCTCCTGTGGAGGAAGGAATAATATTAGCAGCAGCAGAACGTCCGCCTCTCCAATCCTTCTTAGAAATGCCGTCTACTGTTTTTTGTGTTGCTGTGGTGGAATGTACTGTTGTCATAAGGCCTTCGACAATTCCAAAATTTTCATGAATTACTTTTGTTAATGGTGCAAGACAGTTTGTTGTGCAAGATGCATTGGATACTACTTTCATATCCTTCGTGTATTTATCTTGGTTTACACCCATTACAAACATAGGTGCATCTTGGGATGGTGCTGAAATAATTACTTTTTTTGCGCCGCCGTTAAAATGCGCGGAAGCTGTTTTTTCTGTAGTAAAGACACCAGTAGAGTCTACAATATATTCTGCTTCAGATTCTGCCCAAGGAATATTTTCAGGCTCCATAATGCTGTAAATTTTAATTTCTTTCCCATTTACAACCAGCTTGTCTCCCCTTGCTTCTATAGCACCTTTAAATCGGCCATGAGCAGAGTCATATTTCAGCATGTAAATCATGTAATCAATGTCTATGAATGGATCATTGATTGCCATAACACGTACATCTTCTCTCTCCAAAGATGCACGAAACATTAACCTGCCAATACGACCAAAACCATTAATACCCATTTTTACCATAGTAATTCCTCCTCTTTTACAATTACAAATTTATGATAAAAGACACTTTTTGTAATATTCGGCAAAAAAATGTCTTTCGCACAACCGGTATTTTATCGAAGCAAAAACAAAATCGGAATCTGCATTACTTCCTACTACTACATGATGTTATAAAAAACCTGTCATAGTGCACGCAATAGTAAAGAGATAATGTAAATTTATTTTCCCCAGTATAACACAATTTTTTCCAAAAATAAACAGAATTTTATTCTTTTGTCTATAAAAAAGTAAAAAATAATCTCAAGTGATAAAGGGTATCTTTTGTCACAAAGACACCCTTTGCCAATGAAAAAATCATTAATACTCTTTATTAAGCATATCAATAATGGAAATTGTAAAAAGTGCTGCTGATACTGCCAAGGAAACTGAACTTAATACCAACTTTGTAATCTTCATATTATATCTCTCCTTTTATTATTTAAAATATTCCACTCCGGAAAGAAAAATTTTCTGGTCTTTCTTACCGGGTATATTTTTATAAAGTCCTTCGCCAATACGTTCAGAATGGCCCATTTTTCCAAATATTCTTCCATCTGCACTGGTGATGCCTTCTATAGCCATCATAGAACCATTTGGATTATAGGGAATGGCATAGGTTGCCTTTCCATTTTGGTCTACATACTGGGTTGCAATCTGCCCTTTGGCTTCCAATTCACAAAGCATTGCAGAAGGTGCGATAAAGCGGCCTTCTCCATGAGATACTGGTATGGTATGAATATCTCCCACTTCTACATTCCAAAGCCAAGGAGAACGGTTTGTTATAATCTTTGTATTTACAAAACAAGAAACATGGCGGCCAATTTGGTTAAATGTCAAAGTAGGGCTATTTTCATCCATATCACGAATTTCACCATAGGGTAATAGACCTAGCTTAACCAAAGCCTGAAATCCATTACAAATACCCAACATTAAACCATCTCTATTTTTCAATAAATCCATAACTGCTTCTTTCATATAAGGATTTCGGAATACTGCCGCTATAAATTTTCCTGAACCATCAGGCTCATCTCCAGCACTAAATCCTCCAGGGAGCATAATCATCTGAGAATTACGGATGGCAGCCTCCATCTTTCGGATAGATTCCTCTAAGCCTTGGGTGGAAAGATTGGTTAAAACCATAGTCTCTACAATGGCACCCGCTTTTTCAAAAGCACGCTTGGAGTCATACTCACAGTTAGTGCCAGGGAATACAGGAATAAATACTCTTGGCTTAGCAATGCCATATCCAGGTGTTATTTTATCACTGACAGCATAAGAGCCTAGCACAGGAATATTGTCATTTTCTTCTTTTGTTGTTGTTGGAAATACATTTTCCAGAGGTTCTTTCCAAGCTTTAATAGCTTCTTCTATAGAAATTTCCGTTTCGCCAAAGTTAATCATTGGATTCTCCGTTGTTTCACCCAAAACAACTGCATCTAACCCTTTAAAATCAATCACCTTTGTATTAGCCAATTCTAAAATAAATGCACCAAAATCTGGTTTAAAAAATTCTTCTTCAGAAATTTTATTGGTAATATTTACACCAATTCCATTTCCAAAAGTCATTTTACTTAAAGCTTCGGCGATACCTCCATTGCGCACCGTATGTGCGGAAATGCAAGTTCCAGATTGAATATAGCCATGTACCAAGTCGAACATTTTTTTCAAATATTCAAAATCAGGTAAGTCGTACGCATCCCGCTTCATGGGAAGATAAACTACCATGCTTCCAGCTTTCTTAAATTCGGGAGAAATAATATCATCCACTTTTGCATAACCTACTGCAAAAGAAACCAATGTCGGTGGAACAGTTAAATCTTCAAAAGTGCCTGACATACTATCCTTTCCTCCGATTGCCGCTACACCCATTTCCATCTGGGCACGGAAGGCACCAATAAGAGCTGCAAATGGCTTGCCCCACTTAGAATAGTCTGTACCAAGTTTTTCAAAATATTCTTGGAATGAAAGACGAATATTACGATATTCTCCACCTGCTGCTACAATTTTTGCCAAAGATTCTACCACAGCATACACTGCTCCATGGAAAGGACTCCATTTTGCAATTTTAGGATAATACCCGTAACTCATAAGGGTAGCTGTTGTAGTCTCCCCTTTTTCCATAGATACCTTTGCAGCCATAACTTCCGCAGGTGTTAATTGATATTTTCCGCCAAAGGGCATTAAAACAGTACCTGCACCAATGGTTGCATCAAAACGCTCCACAAGACCCTTTTGTCCTGCGTGGTTTAGTAACTGTAAGTTTTCCAGCCATGCTTTTTTCAAATCTTCATAAATGATAGCATGAGGTACAGCAGTTTTTGTAAAATATCCTTCTTTGACAGGCATGGTAACACGTACATTGGTTTTTTGTGTTACACCATTTGTATCTAAAAAGTCACGAGAGATGTTAACAATAGATTTTCCACGCCAATTCATCACCAAGCGTCTATCTGCTGTAACCTGTGCCACAGGGGTTGCTTCCAGATTTTCCTCTGCCGCATATTTGATAAATGCTTCGGCATCTTCTTTTGCTACCACCACTGCCATTCTCTCTTGAGATTCGGAAATTGCCAGTTCTGTGCCATCCAAACCTTCATATTTTTTAGGAACGGCATCTAAGTCAATTTTAAGCCCTTCTGCTAACTCACCAATGGCAACAGAAACTCCGCCTGCACCAAAGTCATTGCAACGCTTAATCATTTTGCTAACGGCTGGATTACGGAATAATCTCTGCAGCTTTCTTTCTGTAGGTGCATTTCCTTTTTGCACTTCTGCACCGCAAGTTTCGATGGATTCCACAGTATGCTCTTTAGATGAGCCTGTTGCACCACCGCAGCCATCTCTACCAGTTCTACCACCTGTTAATATAATGATATCCCCTTCTGCAGGAACCTTACGCACTACATCTTCCTTTTTAGCAGATGCAATTACTGCACCCACTTCCATTCTTTTTGCTACAAAGCCCTCATCATAAATCTCTGTAACCTGCCCTGTAGCAAGTCCAATCTGATTCCCGTAAGAACTATAGCCTTTTGCAGCTTCTGTTACAATTTTACGCTGAGGCAGTTTTCCTGCTATGGTATCAGAAACCTTTGTGTTAGGATTACCTGCGCCTGTCACACGCATCGCCTGATACACATAAGAACGGCCTGATAACGGATCTCTTATTGCTCCTCCCAAACAGGTAGCAGCACCACCAAAAGGTTCTATTTCTGTAGGGTGGTTATGGGTCTCATTTTTGAACATAATAAGCCATTCTTCTTCCACTCCGTCTACATCCACAGGAACTACAATGGAACAAGCGTTGATTTCTTCCGACTGGTCCAGATTATCTAAAATACCTTTTTTTCGCAGAGCCTTCATTCCAAGCACTGCAATATCCATCAGGTTAATGTCTCTTTCGCTTTCTTTTTCTTCATAAACATATTTTCGTTCGTTTAGATATAATTCCATAGCCTCCTCAAAAGGCTTTTTATAATATCCATTTTCAATTTCTATTTCATTAATTTTTGTTTGGAAGGTTGTATGCCTACAATGGTCCGACCAATACGTATCAATCACACGAATTTCTGTCATGGTAGGATTTCTTTTTTCCGTAGTTTTAAAATAGTTTTGACAAAATGCAATATCCTCAAAGCTCATAGCCGTTCCTAATTGGCAACGAAGCTCCTCTAATTCTTCACTATTTTTGTCAATAAAGCCATCCAAAACAGCAACATCCTCAGGTACTGTCACCTCTAATTTTAAGCTATGTGGCTTTTCCAGCGATGCTTCTCTGCTATCTACGGGGTTAATGCAGTATGCCTTTATTTTTTCCGCCTCATCCGCCAAAAAAGTACCTTCCAATACAAATACTTTGGCTACTGCCACAGTGGGCTGTTCCGCTTGAGAAATCAGCTGTATACACTGCATGGCTGAGTCAGCTCTCTGGTCATACTGCCCTGGGAGGTACTCTACCGCAAATATTACATTTCCCTCTTCATAAGGAAATGTTTCTTCATACACATAATCCACTGGAGGCTCTGAAAAAATAGTATTTTTAGCATCTAAAAAATCTTTTTCTTCAATGTTTTCTATGTCGTATCGGTTCAGTATACGCAACCCTGTAAGTCCCTGTATCCCCAAATTTTGTTGTAAATCTTCAAGCAAATGCTTGGCCTCAATGTTGCATCCAGGTTTCTTTTCTACATACAGACGTTTGATAGTTTCCATAAACGCATCCCTTCCATATATCCTTGGTTGTTTTATGCAATGCAATAAAAAACATTTGATTTTTATATTCATTTATTCTATCATGTTAGTGAAAATATGTAAAATCTTTATATTTTTTTTCCCAAATAAAAGTATATAAATTTTTTCAAATTGTTCTTCTTATTTTGCCATTTATGTAGAATTTTTGTATTTTAAGGATGTGAGTATATGTTTTTTATTGGTGGAATTGGTTCTTCTTCTAAGGAACTACCTTTTTGGCAAAGCATTGTGTGCCCTCACTGCGAAAGACTAGGAAATTTAAAAATAATGATGACATATATGTACTTTAGTTTCTTTTTTATTCCTTTATTTCGTTGGGGAAAAAAATATTATGCCCAAAGTAGCTGTTGCCATACTCTTTACCGTATTCCTAATGATTTAGGAAAGTCTATTGAAAAAGGGGAAGCTGTCATGCTTCAGGAATCGGATTTATCCCCTTGTGATACACCGAATTATGCTGGTAATGCTTGCCATGATTGTGGATATCCCTTGTCTTCAGAATTTGATTATTGCCCAAAATGCGGTAAAAAATTATAAAAACCATCCCTTTGCTTACTAAATCTAGCCTACCTAGAATAAAAGTAAAGGGAGGGCTTTTTTATATAAGTAATGGCAAAACAAGCACAAGGCTAAATTTTATTTTAAACCTTGTGCTTGAATTTTTATTATTTATATCAAATTTCGGCTACTGGATTACATTAAACCTCCCATGCCGCCGCCCATTCCGGCATCCATAGCAGGAGTATTCTTTGATGGAATTTCTGCAACAACTGCTTCTGTCGTTAAGAATACAGATGCTACAGATGTTGCATTTTGTAATGCACTTCTTGTCACTTTAGTAGGGTCAAGAATACCAGCTTCTACCATTTCCACATATTCTTCTGTTAATGCATTGAAGCCCACACCCACAGGAAGCTCTTTTACCTTATTTACAATAACAGAGCCTTCCAAGCCTGCGTTTGCAACAATCTGACGTAATGGAGCTTCCAGAGCTTTTATTACAATTTCTGCACCTGTTTTCTCATCACCAGTTAAACCTGCAACTGCATCTCTTACTTTATCAATTACATGAACGTATGCACTACCGCCACCTGCAACAATTCCTTCTTCTACTGCTGCTCTTGTAGCTGCCAAAGCATCTTCCATACGAAGTTTCTTTTCTTTCATTTCTGTCTCAGTAGCCGCACCAACTTTAATTACCGCTACACCACCAGATAATTTAGCCAATCTTTCTTGTAATTTTTCTCTTTCAAAATCTGAGTTTGTTTCTTCCAGTGCAGCTCTAATTTGATTGATTCTGCCTTCAATTTCTTCTTTTTTACCTGCACCATCAGCAATGATGGTTAATTCTTTTTCTACACGAACAGTTCTTGCACGTCCTAACATATCTAATGTTGTTTCTTTTAATTCATATCCTAATTCTTCGGAAATCACTTGAGCACCAGTTAATGCTGCAATATCTGCCAACTGTGCTTTTCTTCTTTCACCATAACCAGGTGCTTTTACAGCAACACAAGTAAAGGTTCCTCTTAATTTGTTCAGTACCAGAGTAGCCAATGCTTCCCCTTCTACATCCTCAGCGATAATTAAAATCTTACCGCCGCTTTGCATAACTTGTTCCAAAATAGGTACAAGTTCTTGAATGTTAGAAATCTTTTTATCTGTTACCAAGATATAAGGGTCTTCCAATACAGCAATCATCTTTTCCATATCGGTTGCCATGTAGGAAGATAAATATCCCTTATCAAACTGCATACCTTCTACCAGTTCCAACTCGGTATTCATTGTTTTGGATTCTTCTACTGTGATAACGCCGTCGTTTGTTACTTTTTCCATAGCATCGGCAATCATATTACCTACTTCTTCATCACCAGCAGAAATAGCTGCAACATTGGCAATATGTTTTTTTGTAGAAACAACTTGGCTCATACCTTTAATATGTTCCACAGCGATTTCTGTTGCTTTTTGCATACCTTTTCTTAAAATAATAGGGTTTGCACCTGCAGCAATATTCTTTAAACCTTCTTGAATCATTGCCTGTGCCAATACGGTTGCAGTTGTTGTTCCATCTCCCGCAACATCATTTGTTTGTGTTGCTACTTCTTTTACCAACTGCGCACCCATGTTTTCATATGGGTCTTCCAGTTCAATATCTTTTGCAATAGAAACTCCGTCATTTGTAATCAGCGGAGAAGTAAATTTTCTATCCAAAACTACATTACGACCCTTTGGTCCCAATGTTACTTTTACAGTGTTTGCAAGTTTATTTACACCAGCTTCCATTGCTTTTCTGGCATCTGTTCCGTATTTAATTTCCTTTGCCATAATGCTATCAACCTCCAAATAAAATTATTTTGTTAGATATTTTCTTTTAGCCTTATATGAATTAATCTTCTACGATAGCAAGAATATCATTTTGTCTGATTACAATGTATTCTTCTCCCTCAAATTTGATTTCTGTGCCTGCATATTTGGAGAACACTACTCTGTCTCCCTCTTTTAATACCATCTTTACTTCAACATCGCCCACCAAGCCGCCTGGGCCAACTGCAACAACAGTTGCTTCTTGGGGTTTTTCTTTGGATTGTGTTGTTAATATCAGACCTGCTTTAGTTTTTTCCTCTGCTTCTAACTGCTTAATAACAACTTTATCACCTAAGGGTACCAATTTCATATTTAAAAAACCTCCTTAAAAAATAATAGTTTAAATGTTTAAAGTGCTTTTATTAGCACTCATCTTTATCGAGTGCTAATGCTTAGTAATATATTATCTATTGTCTTTTATTTGTGCAAACAATAAATTCCAGTGTATTTTCTTATATATTTTTATATTTTCGTCATTAGACCATATTATCTATATATTTCTTTCTTTTTATCCAAATTCCTTTCTTTTTTCCTTGTTGTGGCAAATCTTTTTTCTAATAAGTAATTATATTTATTAGATATTTCTATTGCTGTAATACTATAAATAGTGATATAATTTTTGCATCCATTTTAACATGGAAATAACATACAAATGAATGTGAAACAAGGAGGCTAATCTTATGACAGAAAAAATCAGAATTGCAATCGCAGGCTACGGTAATATCGGTAAAGGTGTTGAGGCCGCTATTGCACAAAATGAAGATATGGTGCTTACTGCTGTTTTCACCAGAAGAAATCCCGAATCAATCAACATAGCAACAAAAGATGCCAAGGTAGTAAATCTTGCCGATGCGGCTTCTTATAAGGATGATATTGACGTTATGATTTTATGCGGAGGTTCTGCAACAGACCTTCCTGTGCAAGTACCAGAAATGGCAGCACTTTTTCATACCGTAGATAGTTTTGATACTCATGCTAAAATTCCCGAGTATTTTTCCTCTGTAGATGAGGTTGCAAAGGCCAACGGCCATGTTTCTATTATCTCTGTCGGTTGGGATCCAGGAATGTTTTCCATTCAAAGATTATTAGGAGAAGCCATCCTTCCAGAAGGCAAATAT
>JAAYQI010000260.1 GCA_012519385.1 Candidatus Epulonipiscium sp. | reverse complement strand
GAACCATTTGTTCTTCTTCTTTTGCAAACACCTTTACCGCCTTTTGCCCAGAAATAGATTCTTCAATAAATCCATTTAGCTTACCCAGATGCTCCTGCCTTTGTGCGAAAAATTTCCGTACCATCTTGGTGTTTTTTTTCGTAGTCCAAAGCAGTATTGGTATAGTGCCCAGTACGCATAAGGTGAGTATGGGGCTTAAATACAGCATCATAGCAAATGTTGTAACCATGGTTAATACACTTTGCAGTACTTGGGATAGGTTTGTGTTCAGCATAGTGGCTATGGTGTCCACGTCATTTGTCATACGGCTCATTGTTTCACCATGTGGTCTGGTATCAAAGTACCTAAGAGGAAGCATTTGCATCTTGCCAAACAAATCATCCCGTATTTTTTGTGCAGTGTTTTGCGCTGTTTGTATCATCAAATATTCTTGCATCCATGATAAAAAGGATGCAGCTACATATAGCAGTATTAATTGAAGTCCTGCGCTCTTTAACCCCGCCCAATCCCTTGTTACAATATACTTATCAATACAAACACCAATCATACGTGTGGCAACCACAGTGATACAAGTTGATATAATCAGCAAAATGATTGCTAAAATCAGCTTCCAGCGATATTTTTCCAAATACCCAATCAATCTGCGAATGGTCACAAAAATATTCTTGGGCTTTTCTGGCTCTTGTAATAGATGGGAATTTCTTTTTGTATGCTTACTCATGAGATACCTCCTCCCTTTCTAATTGAGAGTTATAAATATCCCGATATTCTTGAGAATTTTCCATTAGCTCCTCATGCCTTCCCAGTGCGGCAATCCTTCCTTGATGAAGCAGCATTATTTTATCAGCGTGCTGAATAGAGCTGATTCTTTGTGCGATGATAAACTTGGTGCAGGGCATTTCTTTTAATGCCTTCTGTATTTTCTTTTCCGTTACAGTATCCACAGCACTGGTGCTGTCATCAAAAATAAGCACCGAGGGATTTAATAGCAATGTTCTGGCAATGGATACCCTTTGTTTTTGCCCTCCTGATAAATTGACTCCGTTTTGTCCGATTACGGTATCATAGCCATCCTGTAGCCCCATAATAAATTCATGAGCCTGTGCGGATTTTGCCGCAGCAATCATTTCTTCCTCCGAGGCATTAGGGCTACCCCAGCAAATATTTTCACGAATTGTTCCCGAAAACAAAATGGTCTCCTGTAATACAATGGCTACCTTTTTACGCAGTGTCGTCAAATCATAGTCCTTTACATTAATGCCATCTATAAAAACTTCTCCTTCAGAAACATCATATAGCCTAGGCATAAGCTGAACCAATGTAGACTTACCCGCACCTGTTTGGCTTAGTATTCCTATGGTTTCTCCCGGCTCTGCCGTAAATGTAATATCTTTTAAAACAGGCTCCTTTGCTTCTTTCACATACTGAAAATAGACATGGCGGTATTCTACCCTGCCTTCATTTGTGTTAGGATACTTGCACTCTTTTGGGTTTTCTATGTCAATATGCTCCTCCAGTATCTCTGAAATTCTACCCAGGGATACCTTACCACGAGATATCAGCATAAGTGACATGGCAATCATTGTCAAAGAAATTAAAATCTGCATCAAATACGTAATGTATGCCATAATTTCTTCTACCAGCAAAAGATTGGCGTCCACCAATTTCGCCCCAAACCACAGCACCCCTACGATAGTACAATTTAGTATCACCACCATGCAGGGCATTATCATAATCATAATACCGAAAGCGTGTAAGGATGTGTCACGATAATCCTTATTTACTGCATCAAAGCGTTCTTTTTCGTATTTTTCTTTTACAAAAGCACGCACCACCCGAAGCCCTGCTAGGTTTTCCCGCATTACTGCATTTACCGTATCCAACTTACCCTGTACTTGCCGAAAAGCAGGAAAGCCTTTTCGTATCATAATTGTAATTACAACGCACACAGCCAACACCATAACAAGTATTAATAGGGATAACTGGGGCTGAATGGATACTGCCATCACAATACTGCCAACACACAGTAACGGTGCCCTCACCAATAACCTCATAGATACCATCATCACTGTTTGTACTTGCGTAATATCATTGGTCAATCTGGTAATAAATGAAGATGGCTTATATTTATCAATATTTGTATAAGAAAACTGCTGAATTTTTTTAAATAAATCTCGACGGATATCAGCACCCGCACTTTGGCTGGCCTTTCCCGCAAATACCAAGCAGGTTATCCCGCCCAATAGTCCAACCGCCAATATCAAAAGCATTACACCGACAATTTCTCTTATATAGACCCAGTCTTGATTTACAACTCCTTGATGAAGTACTTTTGTCATGAGCTTTGGCAGCATAATCTCAGAAAAAACCTCTGCACACATACCAACTGGAGCCAAAACCACCCACTTCCAATAGGTCTTTAAATATTTCTTTAGTAAATGCAAACTTTCACCTGCTTTCTATCTATCAAAAATGTAAAATGGATTCGCTAGTGTTTATTCTACCATATCCCTTTATCATTTCACAACTAACAGTATTAAAATGTACTTTGCTCCCAAAAATATTTATCATACAATAAAAAAGCATTTCATCTTCATCAAAAAAAGAAGAAATGCCTCTGGCTGTTGTTTTTAATAGCCTAGTGATTTGTTGTTTTATATACTTAATGTTTGTTCTTTCCAAACCAGTTTCATTTCTTGCTGCACTCTTTCTTTTTCTTCATGGTTATCGTTGTTTGCCAAAAAAAGCTGTGCTGCTTCCTGCGCTTGCTTTAAAATGTCCATATCTCGATATAGATTTCCAATTTTTAAATCTGGCAATCCATGCTGCTTCGTTCCAAAAAACTCCCCAGGACCTCTTAGCTTTAAGTCCATTTCCGAAATAACAAAGCCATCCCCCGAGTCTTCCATCACTTTCATTCTCTCTTTTGCGATTTTGCTTTTTGACTCATTGATTAATATGCAATAAGATTTTTCTGTTCCTCGCCCCACTCTTCCCCGAAGCTGGTGTAACTGAGCCAAGCCAAACCTCTCTGCATTTTCTATCAGCATAATCACCGCATTGGGTACATGAATGCCTACTTCAATCACCGTGGTTGCTACTAGTATCTTAATGTCTCCCTTAGCGAAGGCCTGCATGATTTTCTGCTTTTCTTCCGCCTTCATTCCTCCATGAACACAGGCAATTTCATCCTCCAAAAAAATTTCTTGCTTCAATCTTTCCGCATAAGTTGTCACCGCTTCTACTTCTAGCTTATCACTTTCTTCGATCATCGGGCAAACAATATATGCTTGCCTTCCTTCCTCAACGTGTTTTTTGATAAACTTGTGGATACGCTCTCTGTATTTTGTAGTCACAGCAATGGTATCAATTTTCTGCCTGCCAGGAGGAAGCTCATCTATAATGGAAATATCCAAATCCCCATATAATATCAGTGCCAGTGTTCTTGGAATAGGGGTAGCTGTCATTACCAAAACATGAGGGCTTTCCCCTTTTTGAAACAACATCTCTCTTTGCCGAACACCAAAGCGGTGCTGCTCATCGGTAATTACCAAACCCAGATGGGCATATACCACATTTTTTTGAATCACAGCATGGGTACCTACAATCATCTGGGCTTCCCCAAGCGCTATGGCATTTAATACTTCTTTTTTCTCTTTACTTTTCAAAGAACCCGACAGCAGTACCGTTTTGATACCCAAAGGCTGAAATAAAGAACAAAAAGAATGATAATGCTGCTCTGCCAATACTTCCGTGGGTGCCATCATTGCCACTTGTAGCCCTTCTTTGATGATACAATATGCTGCAGCCATGGCAATGGCAGTTTTTCCACTTCCCACATCTCCTTGTACTAGCCGATTCATCACTTTTCCGCTAGTAACGTCCTCTTTTATTTCCTGCAAAACCCTTTTTTGTGCATCAGTCATAGAAAAGGGTAAGTAGTCTTGTATCTCTTGAAAAGAATCAGGATTTTTTATCACAATTCCTTGCTTATTTTGGTGTAATATGGACTTTACCTGTAACAACGCAGCCTGTAGGAGAAAAAATTCCTCAAACACAAGCCTTCGCCGTGCCATAAAAAAGCTATCTTCATCCGCAGGAAAATGAATATGATACATAGCAAAATTTCTTTCACACAAAAGATATTTTTTCCGTATCCAATCCGGTAAAAATTCCGTTACGGGCTGTTTCAGCTCTTGAAATATTCCCTGTATAAACCCACGAAATATCTTTTGGGATAATCCTTCCCCTATAGGATAGATAGGCACAATGCTTCCTTTGGCTTTTCCTGCTTCTACCTTTTCATATTGCGGGGAAACAACTTCTTGCTTTCCATATTTCTTTTGTAGTTTTCCAAAAAAAATATATTCCTCCCCTATGGAAAAAGCCGTTTTTAGATAAGGCTGATTATACCAAACTGCATTCACCTTTCCCGTTTCATCTTCTAGTTCTACTCGAGTAAAAGTTAGGTTTTTGATGCGGATGGTTTCTCCTGATTTAGAAATACGAGCCAAAAAGGTATTTTGTTCTCCCAATTCCAAATCGGCAATTTTCTTAAAATTACTTCTATCCTCATAATCTCTAGGAAAATGAAAAAGCAAATCCTGAATCGTCGTAATACCAAGCCTTTGCAGTCGTTTTACCCTCTGTTCACCTATGCCCTTTAGCTCTGATACAGAACTTTGCAATTCCATTTTCTCATCCCTTTCTGATTACGTTATTTTCTTCATCCAAAAAGCCGGCTCCATGATGAAAATAACTCTATCAAGAAACCAGCTTTTTTATACTTCGCTTACTTATCTCTATTCCACAGAAATAATATAATAATATAACGGCTGTTTGCCCCATTGTATCTCCGCTTCACAATCAGGATATTGTTCTGTAACATAGGATAACATCTCATCTGCCTGCTCCTGTGTTACATCAGCTCCAAAATATAAACTAATCATTTCACTATCATCTGATACAATCTGGTCAATTAGTGCCCTCGTTCCTTCTTCCACACTTTGGGAAACCACTGCAATATTGTCCCCCACCATGCCCAAAATATCTCCTTCTTTAATCTCTTTTCCGTCTAAAGAAGTATCTCTTACGGCATACGTCACGGAAGGAGTTTTTACTTCCTTCAAGCTTTCAATCATTGTCTCAAGCATCGTTTCATGGGGAATTCCTTCTTCATACTGGAAAATAGCATGAATTCCTTCAGGCACAGAACGGGAAGGAACCACCAATATTTTTTTATCCTCTGTTAGCTTTGCTGCTTGCTCTGCAGCAAGGATGATATTTTTATTATTAGGAAGGAGGAAAATAGCATCTGCATTTACCTTCTCAATGGCATTTAAAATATCTTCTGTGCTGGGGTTCATGGTTTGCCCGCCCTCAATAATTTCATCGACACCGAGATTTTTAAATATCTGACTCAATCCTTCTCCAGCAGAAATGGCAATAAAACCAACTTCTTTTCTTTCCTG
>JAAYQI010000031.1 GCA_012519385.1 Candidatus Epulonipiscium sp. | reverse complement strand
TTCCTTCGTAGTTACTTTATGAAATAAAAAGATGATTAAAATGGAGGGGTTAGAATGAGTTTGGTCCCAATGGTAGTAGAACAAACAAATAGAGGAGAACGCTCTTACGATATTTATTCCAGACTGTTGAAAGACAGAATTATCTTTTTGGGCGAAGAAGTAACAGATGTTACTGCCAGTCTAGTTGTAGCACAGCTTTTATTTTTGGCAGCAGAGGATCCTGATAAGGATATCAATTTATACATAAATAGCCCAGGAGGTTCTGTTACGGCAGGTATGGCTATTTATGATACCATGCAGTATATCAAACCAGATGTATCTACCATATGTATCGGTATGGCAGCTAGCATGGGAGCATTTTTGCTGGCAGGAGGTACAAAGGGAAAAAGATATGCTCTGCCTAATGCAGAAGTAATGATCCATCAGCCTTCTGGCGGTGCAAGAGGACAGGCAACGGATATTCGTATTCATGCTGAAAATATTTTGAAAACAAAGAAGAAGTTAAATCAGATATTATCAGAAAATACAGGAAAAACATATGAAGAAATTGAAAGAGATACTGAGCGTGACAACTTTATGTCAGCAGAAGAAGCAAAAGAATATGGACTGATTGATGCAGTAATCACAAAGCCTCAGATTTAAAGGAGATGAACCAATGGCAGTGAAACCGGAAGAAAGAAAGCAGCTGAAATGTTCCTTCTGCGGTAAAACGCAGGAGCAGGTGCGTAAGCTCATTGCTGGACCCAATGTATATATTTGCGATGAGTGTATTGATGTATGTGCGGATATTATTGATGAGGAATATGATGTTTTAGCAAACAGAGTGGATTCTTTCCAGATTCCCAAGCCAAAGGACATTAAAGTGATTTTAGACGAATATGTAATTGGTCAGGAAGATGCAAAAAAGGCACTTTCTGTTGCGGTTTACAATCATTATAAAAGAATATCTATGGATGAAAAAGCAGACGATGTGCAGCTGCAAAAAAGCAATATATTGATGGTAGGACCAACCGGAACAGGAAAAACCCTTTTGGCACAGACATTGGCAAAGGTATTAGATGTTCCTTTTGCCATTGCAGATGCTACATCCTTAACAGAGGCAGGCTATGTGGGCGAAGATGTTGAAAATATTCTTTTAAAACTCATTCAAGCGGCAGATTTTGATTTGGAACGTGCAGAGCGTGGTATCATCTATATAGATGAAATTGATAAAATCACCAAAAAATCCGAGAATCCTTCTATCACAAGAGATGTAAGCGGTGAAGGTGTTCAGCAGGCGTTGCTGAAGATTTTGGAAGGCACTGTAGCCAGTGTTCCACCACAAGGAGGCAGAAAGCATCCTCACCAAGAATTTATACAAATTGATACCACTAATATATTATTTATATGCGGTGGTGCGTTTGGTGGTATAGAAAAAATTGTGCAAAACCGTATGGGTGAAAAAGTCATTGGTTTTGGTGCAAAGGTGCAAAGTAAATCCGATAAAACCAACGATGAATTGATGAAGAATTTAATGCCACAGGATTTGCTTAAATATGGTTTGATTCCTGAGTTTATCGGCAGGTTACCTGTTGTGGTAACATTGGAAAGCCTGGATGAAAAAGCTTTGATTAGTATTTTGACAGAACCTAAAAATGCTCTTACAAAGCAGTATGAGTATCTTTTTGAATTAGATGATGTATATTTGGAATTTGAGGAGGCTGCATTAAGAGCCATAGCAAAACAAGCAATTCAAAGAGAAACAGGAGCAAGAGGGTTGCGTTCTATTATGGAAGGCTTCATGAATCCTATTATGTATGAAATTCCTACAGAGCCTACCATAGAAAAATGTATTATTACGGAAGACGTTGTGCTGAAAAATGAGAAAGCTCAATATATCTATAATGAAAATAGACAGCCAATCAAACGATTGAGAAGAAGAAAACATAAACGAGAAAGTGCTTCCTAAATTAGCATTTTAAAGTTTATATAGTTAAATAAAAAAATGGCATAGAGAGTAAAATCTCATGCCATTTTTCTATTTTAATAGATAGTTTAAGATGCAGTTTGAGAAAGAAAAAGAGTTCTGCGGAGGATAGGCCCTACGAGAAGGGCGGCAACAATTTTAACAGCATCTCCTATGAGAAACGGCACAACTCCGATAAACAATGCTTGATAAAATGTGGAATTTGTTTGAAGGGCCAGCCAGTAAGTCCCAATGAAATATAAAAGGGCTGTACCAGCTATCATTCCTAATAACTGAATAAAATAATGATGAGGGAATTTTTCTATGGCATAGCTGGCGATTGCGGCTAAAAAAATCATGCCTAATAGATAGCCTCCTGTTGGGCCTGCTAGCTTGCCGAAACCGCCAGAAAATCCTGAAAAAACAGGAATACCTGCTAAGCCGATGCATAGATATAATAGATAGCTTGCCAAGCTTTTTTTCCAACCTGCAATATAGCCTGATATATAAAGAATAAGGGTTGTAAAGGAAAGAGGTACAGGGCTAAAGGGTAAAGGAATGGAAAGTGGTGCCAGAATGCACATGATTGCTGTTAATAAAGCGGTGATGGATAAGTCCTTTGTGGTGAAAGATTGTTTTTTTACCATAATGGATAAGCTCCTTTCTTTGAAATATGTATTTTGTAGGATAAGTATAATTCTTTACGGTAAAATTGTCAACCTAAAATTAAATAAAGGTTTACAATAAAAAGGTATAGAAGGGTTTTTCCTATATTTGAACATAAAAAGGGTGGAACCATATGTAGGCTCCACCTTATATCTTTGATTATTCTTTAAAGAAGTCTTTTACTTTATCTGTGAAACTTTTTTTCTCTTCTTCAGTGTTTTTTGATGGGGAAGAATTTGCATAAGAAGAATTACCATAAAAATCTTGCAAAAGTTGCTTTTGTCTTTCTGTTAAGCTGGTAGGGATTCTTACTTTTAAAGTTACAATTAGGTCGCCTCTTACTTTAGGATTTCTAAGGTTTGGAACACCTGCTCCTCGTAATGTGATAACGGTTTCTGGCTGTGTGCCTGGTTTTACTGTATATTTTTGTTCTCCGTCTACAGTTTTAATTGTGATTTCTCCACCGAGGGCTGCCTGCACCAAATCAATGGGAACATCACAGTAAAGATTTGTTCCTTTTCGTACAAAAACGCGGTTTGGCTCTATATAAACGGTAACCAGTAAATCTCCATATGCACCACCACGCTCACCAACTTCGCCTTTACCTGCCAAGCGGATGGTTTGGCCGTTATCAATACCTTTTGGTATATTGACTTCAAACTTCTTATTTTTTCTTACTTTTCCTGCACTTTTACAAGTAGGGCAAGGTTCTTTAATTTGTTTTCCTGTGCCATGACAAGCGGAACAAGTGCGTACAGATGTTACAGCACCAAACATGGACTGCTGAACAAAACGCTCTTGACCAGTACCGTTACATTTGCTACAGGTTTCTGCATGGGTTCCTGGCTTTGCACCAGTACCATGACAAGTATCACATTCATCATAAATAGAGACGGAAATCTCTTTTGTTGTTCCGAAAATAGCATCTTCAAATGCAATCTGGATATTTACATTGACATCAGAACCTCTTCTGGGGCCGCTACGTCTACTACTACCGCCGCCAAAGCCAAACATACTGCCAAATATATCACCAATGTCTCCCATATCAAAATCAAAGCCACTGCTATAGAAGCCACCGCCGCCGCCCATGCCTTGCTCAAAAGCAGCGTGGCCAAATTGGTCGTACTGAGCCCTTTTTGTAGAATCACTGAGAACCTCATAAGCTTCACTAACTTCTTTGAATTTTTCTTCTGCTTCTTTATTTCCATGATTGGTGTCAGGATGATATTTTTTTGCCATTTTGCGATATGCTTTTTTAATTTCATCATCGCTTGCACCTTTACTTACCCCCAACACTTCATAATAATCTCTTTTAGTTGCCAACTTCGTCACCGCCTTAATTTAAAATCAAAAGAATACAAAAGCATAGGCAGGTGATTGACCTGCCTTTACTTTTTTGTTGCATGCTATATTTTACAGCTCTTTTCCTTCGCCGTCAACTACATTTGGGTCACCGGAAGCACCTTCTGCACCTTGGGCTGCTTGTGCCTGCTGATAGAGTTTTTCAGAAATTTTGTAGAATTCTTGTGTTAAAGCTTCGGTAGCGGATTTTACATTTGCTACGTCTGTTTCTGTCATAGTTTCTACATTTAAATCTTTAATCAAATCCTTCAGTTTATTTAATTCGGACTCAACAGCGGCCTTTTCGTCATCGCTGATTTTACCTTCCAATTCACCCAATGTTTTTTCTGTTTGGAATACCAAGGAGTCAGCCTCATTTTTTGCATCAATAGCTTCTTTACGCTTTCTGTCTGCCTCTGCATATTGCTCTGCTTCTTTTACTGCTCTTTCAATTTCTTCTTCGCTTAAGTTGGAGCCAGCAGTAATGGTAATTTTTTGCTCTTTGCCTGTTCCTAAATCTTTAGCGGAAACATTTACAATACCATTTGCGTCAATATCAAAGGTTACTTCAATCTGAGGTACTCCACGTCTTGCAGGAGCAATTCCATCCAACTTAAACTGTCCAAGAGTTTTGTTATCTCTTGCAAGAGGTCTTTCACCCTGTACAACGTGAATGTCTACGGCTGTTTGGTTATCTTCTGCAGTAGAGAAGATTTGTTTTTTATTGGTTGGGATGGTTGTATTTCTTTCAATCAATTTTGTTGCTACACCGCCCAAGGTTTCAATACCAAGGGAGAGGGGGGTTACGTCTAAGAGAAGGATGCTACCTGCGCCTTCATCACCTGCTAATTTACCACCTTGGATAGAAGCACCGATTGCAACACATTCGTCAGGGTTAATGCCTTTAAATGGCTCTTTGCCTGTGAATTTCTTTACAGCTTCCTGCACAGCAGGGATTCTTGTGGAACCACCAACCAAAAGAACTTTATCAATATCGCTTGCCTGTAAACCTGCATCGGAAAGGGCTGTTCTAACAGGACCCATAGTTCCGTCTACTAAGTCGCTGGTCAATTCATCAAATTTTGCTCTGGTTAATGTTAAATCCAGATGTTTTGGTCCATCTTGATTCATTGTGATGAAAGGAAGGTTAATGGTAGTAGTAGTTACTGTAGAAAGCTCTTTTTTTGCTTTTTCTGCAGCTTCTTTCAATCTTTGCATTGCCATTTTATCCTTGCTTAAATCCATACCTTCTGTCTTCTTAAATTCAGCTACTAAATAGTCAATAATTCTTTGGTCGAAGTCGTCACCACCGAGTTTTGTATTTCCGTTGGTGGAAAGAACTTCGATAACGCCGTCACCGATTTCAATGATAGAAACGTCAAAGGTACCGCCGCCTAAGTCATATACCATGATTTTTTGCTCATTTTCATTATCCAAACCATAAGCCAGTGCTGCTGCTGTTGGCTCATTGATAATACGTTTTACTTCTAAGCCTGCGATTTTACCTGCATCCTTTGTTGCTTGTCTTTGAGAGTCATTAAAATATGCAGGTACGGTGATTACTGCTTCGGTAACAGGCTCACCTAAGTAGCTTTCTGCATCTGCTTTTAATTTTTGCAGTACCATTGCAGAAATCTCCTGTGGGGAGTATGCTTTGCCTTCAATATTTACTTTATAGTTTTCGCCCATTTTTCTTTTAATGGAGCTAATGGTGTTATCAGGATTTGTAATTGCTTGACGCTTTGCTGTTTCTCCAATAAGTCTTTCTCCATTTTTTGCAAAACCTACTACAGAAGGAGTAGTTCTTGCACCGTCTGAATTTACGATAACTACCGGCTGTCCGCCTTCCATAACTGCTACACACGAATTTGTTGTACCTAAGTCAATACCAATAATTTTTCCCATAAAATTTTCCTCCTATAACAATCAACATTATTTTTTAAGTGATACTGTAAAAAAGAGAGTGAAGAATTGTTTAGTTTGCAACTTTCACCATGCTGTGTCGGATTACTTTATCCTTATATTTATAACCTTTTCTCAATTCTTCTATTACTTCATTTTCAGAATACGCATCATTGTCTTCATGGGCAACGGCTGCATGAAGGTTAGGGTCAAATTTTTCTCCCAATGCTTTTATTTCTTCCACGCCCATAGAAACTAGTATTTCTTGTAATTGTTTCATAATCATTTGGATTCCTTTATAAAAACTGTCTTCTTCTGTATTTATTTCGCCTGGTGCACTAAGGGCACGTTCAAAATTATCAATTACAGGAAGAAGTTTTTCCACGGCAGATCTGATACCATCATCATACATACTTGCTTTTTCTTTGGATGTTCTTTTGCGGAAATTATCAAATTCTGCAAGGCATCTTTGATATTTATCCAAATAATCTGCAGATTGTTGTTCTAATTTGGCAATCAAAGCATCTTTTTCGTCTACCGCAGGTTCTTCTGGTGCAGTATCAGTATCTGGTGCTACATCACAAGATTCTTCTGTTGGAGTTTCCTCTATGATTTCCTCGGTAGTTTTGGTGTCAGTATCTACTTCTTGTTCTGGATGAAAGTCTTTTTTTATATCGTCCACTTATATACCCTCATTTCTATGAATCGTTTTTTTGATCTATGTTTTTTAAAACAGTTTCAATATTTTGAACCATCTCATTGAGTACGGAAATCACTTGAGAGTAATCCATACGAGTTGGGCCAAGGATACCAATGGTACCCTGTGCATTATTCCCTAATTTATAGGTAGCAGTGATGACACTGCAATCTTTCATACTCTGCACGGAGTTTTCGTTGCCAATCAGAATTTGCAAATCAGATCCGCTTCTTTCGCTGAGCAGGTTCACCAATAGGTCTTTTTCCTCTAATGCCTGAAATATTGATTTTGCTTTTTGCACATCACTGAATTCAGGAAAGGCTAAAATATTTTTTGCTCCGCTTAGATGAAATTGAACATTTTCAGCAGAACGAATGGTTTGTTCTACCGCTAGGAGCAAAGGCTCTAATAAGAAAGAAAATTCCTGAAGCTCATTTCTTAGCAAAGAAATTATATTTTCGGTAATATTTTCCCAGGAATGACCTTGCAGGATACGGTTGATTCTTTTACCAATTTCAAAGATTCTATCTTCTGATGGAGGATAGTTTACCTTTAGCATATGATTTTTGCTGTAGTTTCCATCTGTTGCAATTACCAGAAGGATAGAGTCCTGATCTAAAGGAAGTAAGCGAATTTGTTTAAGCTTTGTTCCGATAGGAATGGGTTCTGTAATGATGGTGGTATAATTGGTAAGGGCTGAAATTGCCTTTGCCGTTTCCTCCATTAAATAATCAATTTGGCTAATGTTCTTAGATACAATATTTTGCAAAAAAAGCTGTTCTTCCTTATCTAGCTCTTTTTTTTGCATCAAGCAATCTACATAAAGCCGATAACCCAAGTCCGACGGAATTCTGCCAGAGGATGCATGGGGTTGAATAATAAAGCCCATCTCCTCCAAATCACTCATTTCATTGCGGATGGTTGCGGAGCTAATACCAAGACTATATTTTTTTGCAATGGTTCTGGAGCCTACAGGTTCAGCTGTTGCAATATAATCATTGATAATGGCCTGCAATATTTTGATTTTTCTATCATTCAACGACATATTTCACAGCTCCCCTCCATTTTGTTAGCACTCGATTGATTTGAGTGCTAATTTCTATACTTAAAATATCACTACATCCTTAATATGTCAAGATATTTTTTAAAAATTCTTAGATTTGAATTTTTGCAACATTTAAAATAGGTTGGATTTTATTTCTTGTATTAGATAGGAGTATAAAAGACAAAATGAAATTTATCACAAGCATTTATCGTGAGAAAAGAAAGGTTGCCTTTTTTTGTGAATAGTTTTCTTAAATTTTGCGTATTAATTAACAAGGTTGAGTTTATACTAGGAAGCAGCACCCAAATGTATGGAGAGGGTAGAGGGCATCTTCCCACAAGAGAACATTGTCCATGAGAGTAGAAAAAAAACCAATTCTTTTTTAGTTTATTATAAAAAATAGATTTATGTCAAAAAAATAAACAAAATATAAAAACTATAGTGATTTTATGTGAATTTTGAGATAATTTCAAAAAGAATGTAAAAAAAGTTTGATATTATATACAAAGGAAAGAAAATTTTTACTGAAATGGATATTGGGTCAAAGTAATATCATATCTTACGTAAAATAAAAATAAATTTTTAACAATATAGGTTGCATTCATAATGCAATAGTGTTATAATTAATAAAAATGTTGATGAGATATACTTATTATTTCTTATCCATTGTCATTTTTTGAATACTTATATTGTATAATATAAGTATTTTATGTTGCATTTTACAAATAAAAGCAGTTTTTTAACAGGTTGAGTTGTTTATAGTGCTTTGTTTGTTTTACTTTTATTATTGTTCTATAAAAAGATTTTATACAGTGGCACAAATCATGTAATGGTTTAGGATTTATCAGTTCTGTCTTGTGCCAACCCAAACTAAGGAGGAGGTTTTATAATGTATACTATGGGAATTGATGTCGGTTCCGCATCTTCTAAGGTGGTTATTTTGGAGGATGGGAAACGAATCGTTGCCGCAGAAGTGGTTCAAGTAGGAACTGGTTCCTCTGGCCCACAGAGAGCATTGGAAATGGCCTATAAAACAAGTGGGCTTACTAGAGAAGATATGGCTGCAGTTGTTGCAACTGGATATGGAAGATTTGCGTTTGAAGATGCGGATAAGCAGATTAGTGAAATCAGCTGTCACGCAAAGGGAATTTTTTATTTGGTACCAACTGCACGTACCATCATTGATATCGGGGGGCAGGATGCAAAAGCAATCCGTCTGGATAGCAAGGGTGGTGTAAAGCAGTTTTTTATGAATGATAAATGTGCGGCAGGTACAGGGAGGTTTCTTGACGTAATGGCAAGAGTTCTTGAAACTACCGTAGACAAATTGGCTGAGTGCGATGAAAAAGCAGAAGAAGCTGTTCCTATTAGTAGTACTTGCACCGTATTTGCAGAGTCTGAGGTAATTTCTCAGCTCTCCAAAGGCGTTGACAGAAACAGTATTATTAAAGGTGTTCATCAATCAGTAGCCAGCAAGGCTTGCGGTCTTGCCTTTAGAGGCGGGCTGGAAGACGATGTAGTTATGACCGGCGGTGTTGCAAGAAATGCCGGCGTTGTAAGGGCAGTTGCCAGAGAATTAAAGAGAAATGTTATTGTGGCTCCACAGCCACAGACCACAGGGGCACTCGGTGCAGCATTGTTTGCATACGAGGAAGCGAAAAAAATGAAGAAAGAGGGATTAGAATGAGTGTAACAACAGAAGGCATGAAAGCAAAAGAATTGTTAGCGTACTATCAGGCAAAAGCTGATCAGGATGCAAGAGATGCAAAAGCAAGAGGAGACTTAGTTTGCTGGTCCGCATCTGTAGCTCCCCCTGAATTTTGTGTAACAATGGGTATTGCTATGGTTTACCCAGAAACACATGCAGCTGGTATTGGTGCAAAAAAAGGTGCGCTGGATATGTTGGAAGTAGCTGACAGAAAAGGCTATTCCATTGACTGCTGTTCTTATGGTAGAGTAAACATGGGTTACATGGAACTTTTAAAAGAACAAGCAATCACAGGAAAAACTCCTGAAGTTCTTGCGAACTCTCCAGCAGCTAAAGTTCCTCTTCCAGACCTTGTTATTACTTGTAACAACATCTGTAATACACTGTTAAAATGGTATGAAAACCTTGCAGTAGAATTAGATATTCCATGTATCGTAATAGACGTACCTTTTAACCACACCATGCCTATTCCTGAATATGCAAAATCTTACATTGCTGACCAGTTTAGAAATGCTATTTCTCAGCTGGAAGTAATTTGTGGAAGACCATTTGATTATAAGAAATTCCAAGAAGTTAGAGAGCAGACACAACGTTCTGTATATCAGTGGAACAGAATTGCAAAAATGTCTCACTACAAACCATCACCTCTTAACTGCTTTGATTTATTTAACTACATGGCTCTTATCGTTGCTTGTAGAAGTTTGGACTATGCTGAAATCACATTTAAGAAGTTTGCTGATGAGCTTGAAGAAAACCTTAAGGCTGGAGTTTATGCATTCAAGGGTGCTGAAAAAACTCGTGTAACATGGGAAGGTATTGCAGTATGGCCTTACTTAGGACATACATTTAAATCCTTAAAAGCTTTAGGTACTATCATGACAGGTTCTGCATATCCAGGACTTTGGGATCTTTCCTATGATGCACATGATGAATCCTTACATTCCATGGCAGAAGCATATACAAGAATCTACATCAATACTTGCCTTGAAAATAAGGTAAATGTGCTTCTTAACATTGTAAATAACGGACAGTGTGACGGTATTGTTTATCACCTTAACAGAAGCTGTAAGCTCATGAGCTTCCTCAATGTTGAAACAGCTGAAATCATCAAAGAAAAGACAGGATTGCCTTATGTACAGTTCGATGGTGACCAGACAGACCCTCGTAACTTCGCACCAGCACAGTTCGACACACGTGTTCAGGCTTTAGCAGAAATGATGGAAGCCAATATGGCAGAATAAGGGGGAGAATAACGATGAGTAAAGTTGAAACAATTTTAAAACAATTTGCAGATGTTGCAGCAAATCCAAAAAAAGCAATGGATGACTATACAGCAGAAACTGGAAAAGGTGCAGTTGGTATTTTACCATACTATGCTCCTGAAGAATTAGTTCATGCAACAGGTTACCTTCCAATGGGTATCTGGGGTGGAAACAAATCCATCTCCAAAGCACGTACATATCTTCCTGCATTTGCTTGTTCTATTATGCAACAGGTTATGGAATTACAGTGCGAAGGCGCTTATGATGATTTAAAAGCTGTAATTATCTCTGTACCTTGTGATACATTGAAATGCTTAAGCCAAAAATGGAAAGGCACTTCTCCAGTTATTGTTTTCACACATCCTCAAAACAGAGGCTTAGAAGCTGCTAACCAATTCTTAGTACAAGAATACAAAATCCTTAAAACAAAATTAGAAAAAATCCTTGGTGTAACTATCACCAATGCTGATATCGAAGCTAGTATCAAAGTATACAACGAAAACCGTGCAATTATGCGTGAGTTCGTTAAAGTAGCTGCTGATTATCCTCAGGTAATCGATCCTATCGCTCGTCATGCGGTATTCAAAGCAAGAATGTTTATGGAAAAATCCAAACATACTGCTTTAGTAAAAGAATTGCTTGAAGAAATCAAAGCAATGCCTATTGAGCCTTGGACAGGTAAGAAAGTTATCGTTACAGGTATCTTAGCTGAGCCAAATGGTTTATTAGAAATCTTTAAAGAATTTGGTCTTGCTATTGTTGATGACGACTTAGCTCAAGAATCCAGACAAATTCGTGTAGACGTTTTAGATGGAGAAGAAGGTCCTCTTTACAGACTTGCAAAAGTATGGCAGAATATGTACGGATGTTCTCTTGCAACTGATACAAAGAAAGTACGTGGCAAGATGCTCATGAACAAGGTTGCTCAAACAGATGCAGATGCAGTTATTGTTGCAATGATGAAGTTCTGTGATCCTGAAGAGTGGGATTACCCAGTATACTACAGACAATTTGAAGAAAAAGGTATTAAGAGCCTCATGATCGAAGTAGATCAAGAAGCACAGTCCTTTGAACAAATCAAGACAAGAATCCAGAGCTTTGTAGAAAATATGTAATTATTGCTCTGCAAAACACTTAGGACACAGTGAAGTTTTTATTTTAAGATAGTTTTACTGTTCTCATAAGGCTTGTATAAGGGATGACCGGTGTAGACTTTATTGAATTCAATAAAAACTCAAAGCGGCATCCCTTATTGTTGTAATCTTATATGCAAAAAATAGTAGAAAAAACAAATTATTTAGGAGGCTTTATTAATATGAGAAAGGTGAAAGTAATTACAGCTGACGAGGCTGCTATGCTCATTAAAGATGGCGACACCGTTACCACTAGTGGTTTCGTTGCAAGTGCTATCCCTGAGGCATTGAACAAAGCAGTAGAAAAAAGATTCTTAGAGACAGGTTCTCCTAAGAACATCACTTTGACATACTGCGGTTCTCAAGGAAATAGAGACGGCCGTGGTGCTGAGCATTGGGCACATAAAGGATTGTTAAAGAGATTCATCGCAGGACATTGGGCAACAGTTCCTAAACTTGGACAGATGGCTTTAAACAACGAAATCGAAGCATACAACGTTTCTCAAGGTGCTTTATGCCATTTATACAGAGATATTGCTGCTCACAAACCAGGTTGCTTTACCAAAGTTGGTTTGGGTACATTCATTGACCCTAGAAATGGTGGCGGTAAGGTAAATGATATTACAAAAGAAGATATCGTTGAACTGGTAACCATTAAAGGTGAAGAGTACCTTTTCTATCCTGCATTCCCTATTAATGTAGCTATGATTAGAGGTACATATGCAGACGAATCTGGAAATATTACTTTCGAAAAAGAAGTTGCTCCTTTGGAAGGTACTTCTGTAGCACAGGCTGTTAAAAACAGTGGCGGTATTGTTATTGTTCAGGTTGAAAGAATTGTAAAAGCAGGTACTTTAGATCCAAGATTAGTTAAGGTTCCTGGAATCTATGTTGACTACGTTGTAGTTGCTGATCCTGAAGATCACCGTCAATCCCTTGATTGTGATTACGATCCAACACTTTCTGGTGAAAAACGTGCTCCTGATGTTTTACCTGAGCCATTGCCATTAAGTGCAAAGAAAATTATTGGTAGACGTGGTGCATTAGAACTTGAAAAAGATGTTGCTGTTAACTTGGGTGTAGGCGCTCCTGAGTATGTAGCATCTGTAGCAAGTGAAGAAGGCATTGGCGATTACATGACATTGACTGTAGAGGGTGGCCCTGTAGGTGGACTTCCTCAAGGTGGTATACGTTTTGGTGCATCTATGAACCCTGATGCTGTAATTGACCAAGGATATCAGTTTGACTTCTACGATGGCGGCGGATTAGACCTTGCTTACCTTGGCTTAGCTGAATGTGATGAAAAGGGTAATATCAACGTAAGTAGATTTGGCCCTAAAATTGCTGGATGCGGTGGTTTTATTAACATCACACAAAACACACCAAAGGTATTCTTCTGTGGTACATTTACTGCAGGTGGCTTAAAAGTAAAAGTAGAAGATGGTAAAGTTATTATCGCTCAAGAAGGTAGAGAGAAGAAATTCATCAAAAAAGTAGGTCAGATTACATTCAATGGCGATGTTGCTCTTAAAAATAAACAGCAGGTAATGTACATCACTGAAAGATGTGTATTTGAATTGAAGGAAGACGGATTACATCTTACAGAAATTGCACCTGGTATTGATCTTCAGACACAAATCTTAGATGTAATGGAATTTGAGCCAAAGATTGATAGAGTAAACGGTGAAATTAAATTAATGGATGCTCGCTTATTCTCTGAGGCACTTATGGGATTAAAATAATTCTTGCTTGAATAATAATTTTTAATTCTCATGTAAGTTCACCCCATTTGTTAGACAATTATGAGTCTAACAGATGGGGTGATTTATTATGCTTAAAAACTGAGATACCTAGACTGTGTTCTCTCATGAAACGATATCAGCAGTTTCCTACAAAGTCTGTTTTATAATGTGTCAACTATGATGCTAGTACACTATCAAATTTCAAAAGTTTTTAACGATTAGTCAATGGATGTGAGAGAATAGTAAAGAATCAGTTGTTTTACGCCGCAAGGGCAGGTACAGCCAAGAAATTGCGTATCTTCTTGTTCAAATGTGAGATTGAATAAGAATGCCAGTAGGTTTATGATGGCGAAGAAAATATCCAAATCATCCTGTAACTCACTTGCAGTGTTATAAGTGAACACTTGTGCAAACCAAGCTGTACCTGGTCCATTCTCTTGCTGGAGGATGTCCAATTCTTCGTTAAAAATTTTTGCTAATCGTTCTCTTTTTTGCTCATCTGTTTTTCCTTCCAAAGATTTTAATAAGGTTTTGTTGAATTCCATTCTAAAACCAGCTCCTTTAAATTATCTTTATACAATATACTATTCAATATAATTTTTTTTGACACTATTTTTGCCTTAATTCCCCCAAATTTTTTAAATTTTATAAGAATTGACATTATTTTCAAAAGGGTGTTTTTATTAAATACTATAGAAATAAAGTTAGGTAGAAATAAAAGGGAAAGCAAGGTTTTATGATGTAAGAAAAGTATTTGTCATAAAAAGCTGTCAAATAAATCATTTTTTTGTTATTGTTTTACAGAAAAGTCGAAGAAATATTCTCCTTACATATAGAATTTTACATAAATTTATGTTAATCTAAAAAAAGAGGTAAAATTTTTTTCGTCAAAAAGGGGGAATTGATATGTTATATTCACCAATGAAGCTAAAGGGACTAGAACTCAAAAATAGATGGGTTATGCTGGCAATGCATAATGGATATACCACAGATAACATCATATCCGAAAGAGAAATTGCATTCTACGAGGCAAGAGCAAAGGGCGGAGCCGCTGCTATTACCGTTGTAATGGGTGTAAACACAACAGGTGCCTTAAAAGGAATGTTAAATGCAGAAACCATGCAGGACTGGAGCGGCATGGAACGTTTGGCACAGATACTTCATCAGTATGATTGTAAGTTGTTTGTTCAGCTATTTCATTGCGGAAGAAATGAACGTGCAAGAGATAGGGACAATCGCCCAGTTTTAGCTCCTTCAGCTGTTGCGTCTTCCATTTTCAAAAATATGCCTAAGGAAATGACAGAGCAGGATATGAAAGATACATTGCAGGCATATGAAGAAGCTGCCAAAAAGTGCAAGGCTTGCGGGGCGGATGTTATTGAAGTCAATATAAGTGCGGGATATCTATTGTCTCAGTTTTTATCTCCTATAGATAATTTGCGTCAGGACAACTATGGGGGCAACTTGGAAAACAGAATGAGATTTCCCTTAGAAGTATTAGAAAGAGTACGCTTTGTGCTTACAGAGGATTTCCCCATATCCGTCAAGCTATCAGGGGCACAGATGATTGCAGGTGGATATAGCATTGAGGATATGAAGCTATTTAGCAAGGAAATGGGAAAAAGAAAGCTGGCGGACGTGATAGCTGTAACAGGAGGATGGCATGAGTCGCCTGTAGAACAGATATCCTATCATGTTCCTAAGGGAGGATATGGATTTTTTGCGGAAGCCATAAAAAGTGCTGTTTCCTTACCAATTATTGCCTGCAACCGTATCAGCGATGGAGAAACAGCGGAAGAAATGCTGGAAAAGGGAATTTGTGATTTGGTAGGAAGTGCTAGAGGATTTTTATGCGATGCTGAATTTGCAGATAGAATACAAAAAAATGTGCCTTTCAATGTTTGTCAGGCTTGCAATAAATGTGTTCAAAGGGTGTTAAAAGGAGAAGAACTAGCCTGCGCCTATAATCCTGAGGCAGGAAATGAGCATATTGAAAATAGCCATAGAAAAATTGCGACCAAGAAAAAGGTGCTGGTTGTTGGGGGCGGCCCTGGTGGAATGATGGCTGCAAAAAAGGCGGCAGACCGTGGTTTTCAAACAACTCTTTGCACAAAAGAAAATAAATTGGGCGGTCAGTTAAATTTGGCCATGTTGCCACCTGGAAAAAGGGATATTTCCAAGTTTATTGAGTATATGGAATATGAGCTGAGAATGGCAGGAGTGAAATTGCTATTTAATACAGAAGTAGATGCAGATTTTATTATGGAATTTGACCCATATTTTGTAGTGGTTGCTACGGGAAGTATTCCTCATAAGCCGGATATTCCTGGAATTGATGGAAAAAATGTATACTTGGCGAAAGAGGTTTTTGAGGGAGATAATGAGCTTTTTGCAAGGCTTCGAAAAGGAAAGACGGTAATCATTGGAGGAGGTTCTTTGGGGCTTGAGATTGCAGGATTTTTGGTGGAACAAACCACTTTTTCCAATGAAGTGGAACGATTTGCAAAGAATGCCTTGGAAGGAACAAAGAGCGGTAAGATGGAACGAATTGATTTACATATTCTGGAACAATCACCTTTTTTGGGAACGGAACTAGGAAGTATGAGCCGCCCTGTTCTGAATGAATTAGATAAAAATGATGTGAAAATGACCACTGAGGTATCAGTGCAAGGAATTTACTCGAACTGTGTTTTGGTGGAGCGTAACGGAAAACTTATGGAGATACCAGCAGATCATGTGATTATTGCAATGGGTTCGGTGCCTGCTGATACAAATTTTGTTGTAAAACTGCAAGATGAGCGGATTTCTTATGCATTGATTGGGGATGCCGAGATGGTAGGAGATGCTATGATGGCAATTTATAGTGCATATGAGCTTTTTTTAAGAATGTATATTGCATAAAAGATACTTCCAAGTACTGGTGAGGGTGTTTGTGCAATATGACAGAAATACAAACAAAAAATTACTTATTTAAGGAATATTGCAATCATAATCAGCTTGTGCTATACTGAAGTGGTATAATTTTGTACTTTTAGCAAGACAAAGATGTATTTTTTATGGATGAAAGGGAGAATTTATAAACAAAACTTGTTTTGCTACAAAAAAAGGTAAAGTTTCTCCCTCGGGGGAAAAGTGCAAATGCATTTCTCATGAATCCCTTGCCAAACTTTTGATAACAGCCATGGTAGGAGATTTTAACCGAAAAATGCTTTGCCACAGGACAATGAGTACTTTATTTTAGAAGGGAAGCGGATGGAACTATGGATTTTATCAGAAGAACATGGGCAGAAATTGATTTGGATGCATTGGATTACAACATCAAAAATATCAAGGCGGCAGTTCCCGAAGGACACCCTATTATGGGCATCGTGAAGGCGGATGCCTATGGCCATGGGGATGGATTTGTAGCACGCAAATTACAAGAAAGCGGCTTTTCCAGTTTTGGTGTTTCTAACCTTGAAGAAGGCATTAGTCTTCGTAATGAGGGTATCAACAAACCTATTTTGGTATTGGGATACACACCTGTTGAATGTGCTGGATTAATTGCTAAACATGAAATTACACAGACCATTGTTTCTTTGGAATATGCAAAGCTTCTTCAAGAAAAAGCGGCAGAAGCAGGTGTTACAATAGAGGCACATATCAAACTGGATACTGGTATGACACGTGTTGGCTTCCAATGCGATGAGGAAGATTTTGATGCTTCTTTGGCAGGTATTGAAGAAGTAAGCAAGATGCCTAATATACATATTACAGGAATCTTTACCCATTTTGCTGTAGCGGATACATATTCGGGAGATTGCCCTGATTATACAGAGATGCAGTTTAGCCGTTACAAAAAAATGGTAGATGCTTGCAAGGCAAAAGGCATTGATGTTGGTATTCGTCATTGTGCAAACAGTGCAGCAACTATTAGCTATCCTGAAAAACACATGGATATGGTGCGTTCTGGTATTATCACATACGGACTGTTGCCTTCTGGCGAGTGCAAAGGAAAAATTGATATCAAACCATTGATGACAATCAAAACCTCTGTTGCTTTGGTAAAACATATTAAAGCAGGTACACAGGTTAGCTATGGCCGTACCTATACTGCGGATAAAGATAGAGTAATTGCCACACTGCCTATTGGATATGCAGACGGATATAATAGATTACTTTCCAGCAAGGCAAGAATGTTGGTAAAAGGACATTATGCTCCTGTTATCGGTAGAGTGTGCATGGACCAGCTGATGATTGATGTTACAGATATTCCTGATGTAAAAATCGGTGATGAGGTAGTTGTTGTTGGTCGCCAAGGAGAAAATGAAATTACTATGGATGAGCTTGCTTCTATCATTGGCACCATCAATTATGAACTCCCTTGTGTTATTACAAAACGTGTTCCTCGTATCTACAAACAAGGAGATAAGATTGTAGGAATCGTAAATCATGTAATGCACCAATATAAATAAGAATAAATACAGTACGTTTTCCAAAGGTTATCGAATTTTTTCGATAGCCTTTGTTTTTTGTTAATTTAATAAGCATAAAAAACTTTGCTGCAAAGGTTGAGCCAAAAAATAAAGTATGCTATACTGTTACAAGCAGTAACGATAGGTTTCTTGTATACGTTTTACCAAGGAAAATGTGTGAACTGCAAAAAAATACAAAAGGTGATTAGTCCATGACGACAGACGATAACAAAAGCATAGATGAGGTTCTTTTGCAAGAAGAATTGCAGGAGCAAATGGCATTTATGCAAAAGATAAAAAAGGAAAACCTAGCCTATACAGAGGAAACTGGAAAGCATAGGTATTTTTATAATTTGGCTATGGGATGTCAGATGAATGCCCACGATTCAGAAAAATTAGAGGGTATGCTGACAGAAATGGGTTATCTGAAAACTACCAACGAAACAGATGCAGATTTTATCATATACAATACTTGCTGTATCAGAGAGAATGCAGAGCAGAAGGTATATGGAAAGCTAGGTTGGCTGAAGCATTACAAAAAATCCAATCCAGATGCTATTGTGGCATTGTGTGGCTGCATGATGCAGCAGGATACGGTGTTAAATACAATCAAAAGTAAGTACAAGCACGTTGATATTATTTTTGGAACGTTTAATTTATATAAATTGCCAGAATTAATTGCAACACGTAAGGAAACAGGAGAAATGACCATTGATATCTGGGAAGAAAACCGCTTGATTGTGGAAAACGTGCCTACCATTCCTTCCTTTTCTTATAAGGGTGCTGTAAATATCATGTATGGCTGTGATAATTTCTGTGCTTACTGCATTGTGCCTTATGTAAGAGGGCGGGAAAGAAGTAGAAATCCAGAAGATATTTTAGCAGAAATTAGAGGACTGGTTTCCCAAGGGATGAAAGAGATATTATTATTGGGGCAGAATGTAAACTCCTACGGAAAAAAATTGGATTCTCCCATTACGTTTGCAGAATTATTAAGGCAAGTCAATGAAGTGGAAGGTTTGGAAAGAATTCGTTTTATGACCTCTCATCCCAAGGATTTATCCGATGATTTGATTGCCGCTATGAGAGATTGCGATAAAGTATGCCATTATCTTCATTTGCCTGTGCAATCAGGTAGCACTAATGTGCTACGTCGCATGAATCGTAAATATACCAAGGAAAGTTATTTAGAATTGGTGCGCAAGGTAAAATCTGCAATCCCTGATATTGCAATCAGTACCGATATTATTGTAGGTTTTCCAGGAGAAACCGAGGAGGATTTTCAAGATACTTTGGATGTAATCCGTGAGGTAAGATACTCTACGGCATTTACCTTCCTTTATTCCAAGCGTACAGGAACACCTGCCGCTACTATGGAGGATCAAGTGCCAGAAGATGTGATGAAAGATAGATTTGACCGTTTATTAAAGGTGTTGAATCCTTTGATTCATGAGGAAAATCATAAACAGATAGGAACAACACAAATGGTTTTGGTAGAAGAAGTAAGCAAACAAAAAGATACCATTTTGACAGGAAGAACGGATAATAACACTTTGGTTCATTTTGAAGGAAGCAAGGAGTTAATTGGAAGTATAGTGCCGGTTAAAATTGTAGATAATAAAACATTCTATTTAATAGGAGAAAGGATTTAGGTGAATTATGGCATCAGTATATGAATTAGCAAGACAATTAGGAGAAGAAATGTTAAAAACACCAGAAGTGGAGGCACTTTTGGAGGCAAAGAAGAACTTTGAAGCAGATGGAAAAATTGCACAGTTGGTTCAGGAATATACAGAACTGCAAAAAGCATTTGAAACAAAGTATGCCGCAGGTCAAACAACACCTGAGGAGCAAGAGGCTTTTACCAAAGATATGACAGCAAGAGGAAATGTAATTAAAGAAAATAAAGCAGCTGCAGCGTTATTTACAGCTGAAATGCGTTTTAATCAGTATATGAATTCTATATTTTCTATTATTACATCTACCATTGCAGGTGAGGATACATCACAAGAAGGCTGCGATTGCAGCAGTGGCGGATGCAGCTCTTGTAGCGGATGCCACTGATAAAAGATAACCAATTTGAAATACCCGAACTCTACCATAGGGTTCGGGTATTTCGTAATCTTTGCGTTTTTTTTCGCAGAGAAAAGTTACTCCATTTATTGTTTACATAAAAAGATGAACCGCAGGTTTTGAACTTCTGACAGAAAGAGGAATACTATGGCAAAAATTACTCCCATGATGGAACAATATTTTGAAATTAAAAAACAGTATAAGCATTGCCTTCTATTTTTTCGATTAGGTGATTTTTATGAGATGTTTTTTGAAGATGCCATGATTGCTTCTAAGGAACTGGAAATCACATTAACTGGAAAAGATTGGGGTCAAGAAGAACGTGCCCCCATGTGCGGAGTTCCTTTTCACTCGGCAGAAGGGTATATTGCCCGCTTAATCGAAAAAGGCTATAAAGTGGCTATCTGCGAGCAGGTGGAAGACCCCAAGCTGGCAAAGGGGATTGTAAAACGTGAGGTTGTTCGTGTGATTACCCCAGGTACGGTGCTAGATAGTCGGGTATTGGATGAAACGAAGAATAATTATATTTTGTGTATTTATAGTGACCGCAGTGGTTATGGTATGGCTGCCTGCGATGTGACTACAGGAGAATTTTTGACGACGGAGTTTTCTGGTGTGCAGGCAAAAAGCAAACTAGTAGATGAAATTGCAAGATATTCCCCTGCGGAGATTCTTTGTAATGATACGTTTTCCAAAAATTCTTCTGCAAAAGAATTGGAAAAGAAATTTCATTTAAAACTAAATATTTGTGATGACTGGATGTTTGAAAAACAAACAGCAGAAAAAAAGCTATGCGACCATTTTAAAGTGCAGACATTGGAAGGGTATGGACTAAGGGATAACCCCTTTGCTGTGTGTGCTGGTGGGTGCCTGATGCAATATTTGTATGAGACCCAAAAAAATGACTTGCACCACATTTCGGCAATCAAGCTGTATTCCTCTCAAGATTTTATGCTTTTGGATGCTACCAGCAGAAAAAATTTGGAGCTAACAGAAACCTTGAGAGAGAAAAACCGAAAAGGCTCTTTGCTGTGGGTTTTGGATAAAACAAAAACCGCAATGGGGGCAAGATTACTTCGCAAATGGGTAGAACAGCCCTTACTGGATGCCACTGAAATACAAAAACGCCTAGATACTGTGGAAGAACTGAAAAATGAGCTGTTTATTCGGGAAGAAATTAAAGAAGTACTAAATTCCATGTATGATTTTGAGCGGATAATGAGCAGGGTTGTATATCAAAGTGCTAATTGCAGGGATTTGGTGGCACTGAAGCACTCCATAGAAAATTTACCTCTGCTAAAAGAAATTATCCGTAAATGCAAAACACCATATATGAAAGAATTATATCAGGAACTGGACCCCCTGGAAAATATTTACGCTTTAATTGAGAAAGCCATTGTGGAGGAGCCTCCTTTTACAGTGAGAGAAGGCGGAATGATACGGCAAGGCTTCAGCCAAGAATTGGATGTGCTTTTAAAAGCAAAGACAGAAGGCACAGCTTGGATTCAAGAGCTAGAAGAAGAGGAAAAGGAAAAAACAGGAATTAAAAACCTTAAAATAAAATATAACAAAGTATTTGGGTATTATATCGAAGTAACCAAGTCTAACTTAAATGATGTTCCTGAACGATACCTGCGAAAGCAGACCCTTGCCAACTGCGAACGCTATATCACACCACAACTAAGCGATTTGGCGGAGCTGATTTTGGGAGCAGAAGAAAAAATCGTTGCTTTGGAGTATACTTTGTTTACGGAAGTTCGCAATGCCATTGCGGCAGAGGTAGAAAGGATACAGTATTGTGCCTATATCGTATCGGTTGTGGATAGCCTCCAATCTTTGGCAGAGGTTGCACAAAGTATGAATTATGTAAAGCCTACCTTAAATACCGATGGAAGAATTGAAATCAAAGACGGAAGGCATCCTGTGGTGGAAAAGATGATGCCTGGGCAATTTATTTCAAATGATGTATTTTTGGACCAAGATGAGAGCCGTCTTTCCATTATTACGGGGCCTAATATGGCAGGAAAATCTACGTATATGCGACAAACCGCATTGATTGTTTTGATGGCGCAGATAGGTAGTTTTGTACCTGCAAGTAGTGCCGATATCGGGATTACAGACCGTATTTTTACCAGAGTAGGGGCTTCTGATGATTTATCTTCAGGGCAAAGTACATTTATGGTAGAAATGACGGAAATGGCAAATATTTTAAATAATGCCACTGCCAATAGTTTATTGATACTGGATGAAATTGGACGGGGAACCAGTACGTTTGACGGGTTAAGTATTGCATGGTCGGTACTGGAGTATATTGCTGATAAGAGATTAATTGGTGCAAAAACCCTATTTGCAACCCATTATCACGAGTTGACAGAACTGGAAGGCAAATTGCAAGGCATTAAAAATTATTGCATTGCTGTGGAAGAACAAGGTGAAGACATTATCTTTCTAAGAAAAATAAAACGGGGCGGTGCGGATAACAGCTATGGTATTCAAGTAGCTAGGCTTGCAGGATTGCCCAATCAAGTAATTCGTCGTTCGGGGCAGATACTAAAGCAGTTGGATGCGGCGGATATTACCAAAAAAGCAAAAAAAATTGCCAAAGAGTCGGCAGAGCAGGTAGAACAAAAAACACAGCAGATAGATATGTTTTCCTTGAAGGAAGCACAGCTTTTGGAAGAAATAAAACAACTAGATGTTATGGCAATGACACCGATAGAAGCCTTGCAGGAGCTTTTTGAATTGCAGAAAAAAGCAAAAGGATTTTAGGAGAAAAGAGGTGGGAAATGAATCGTATTCAGCTTTTGGATTCCCATACAATTAATAAAATTGCTGCCGGAGAGGTGGTGGAATCCCCAAAATCTGTGGTAAAAGAGTTGGTGGAAAATGCCATTGACGCTGGTGCAAGCAGTATTACCATAGAAATAAAAGATGGAGGAATTTCCTATATCCGCATTACGGATAACGGCTGCGGTATCCCTAAGGAGCAGTTGACCACGGCATTTTTACGCCATGCTACCAATAAAATACAACAAATTGAAGATTTGGAAAATGTGTATTCTTTAGGCTTTAGAGGGGAGGCGCTGGCAAGTATTGCCGCTGTGGCACAGGTGGAAATGGTAACCAAGGTACAGCAGGAGGCCACAGGCAGCAGTATAGAAATTCATGGGGGAACAGTGCTTTCTGTGAAGGATACAGCGGCTACCGTTGGTACTAGCATTGTTGTTAGAAATATTTTTTATAATGTTCCTGCAAGAAAGAAATTTTTGAAAAAGCCTGCCACAGAAAGTGGGTATATTTCTGATATTGTGAATAAATTTGCATTGGGGCATCCCGAGATTTCTTTTCAATTTATCAATAATCAAACGGTTATGCTACATACTTCTGGTAACCATGATAGAAAAGCTGCCATGTTTCATGTATACGGCAAGGAAGCGGCAGAAAAAACACTTCCCTGTGACTACAAAAAAGGCGTATATTCTGTCAGTGGGTTAATTGGAAAGCCTGAATTATGCCGTAGTAATCGTAGTTATGAGAATTTGTTTATCAATGGTAGGTTTATCAAAAATGCATTGATTTCTTCTGCAATAGAAGAAGCCTACAAAACACGATTGCCTATTGGAAAATTTCCAGTGTATGTGCTTTATTTTGAATTGCCCCCTGCCATGGTGGATGTAAACGTGCATCCTGCGAAGCTAGAGGTACGCTTTCAGCAAGAGGATGAAATATATGAGTTTTTTTATGATGCAGTGGTACAAGCATTAAAAAATGAAGTTTTAATTCCTAAAACACAGTGTCAGGAAAAACCGACCTCCAAAATGCAGGAGCAGAGGGAGCAAGTTCCTCCCCAAACAATACAACAAATACTATCTCTTTTTGAAAATCATTCCGTAAGGGATGAAGAAAGTGATAAAAAAGAGGAGAAAGAAGAAGTGCTACATCCTTATTCTGGCAGAAGCTCTGTGGATGATTTGTTAAATCAAAATAAATCAGGAGGAGCAATGGAACTGCAAGAAGGCAGGGCAGGAGGCTACCAGATATCCTCACCTGTGGATGAGATTGAAATAGAAAAGCCGTACAATGATGATAAGGCTAGTGTGAAAGATAGGAAGAAAGATACTCCTTCCGAGAAACCAAAGAAATCCGTAGAACCATTCTTCAATCAATATAAAATTATTGGGCAAGTGTTTCATACGTATTGGATTGTGGAGCAAAAGTCAAGTATATATATGATAGACCAGCACGCCGCCCATGAAAGAATTCTTTATGAAAAATTGATGAATGATTTTAGGCAACAAAGTGTGAGTTCCCAGCGATTATTAGAACCTATTGTATTGCAGTTGACACCTGCAGAAAGAGAAACAGTGAAAGACAATGCGGAGCTTTTGGAGAGGTTTGGGTTTGGTTTGGAGTACTTTACAGAGGAAGTAGTGGCATTGGTATCGGTACCATTTTTGTGGAAAGAGCCATCTGAGACAAGGTTCTTTTTGGATATGATAGATTTGTTACAAGAAAGTAGTGTTTCCAATGTATATGATACCAAACTTTTGACTGTGGCAACCATGGCGTGTAAAGCGGCAGTCAAAGCCCATGATAAACTAGAGATACAAGAGGCAGAAGCTCTTATCAAAGAGTTGTTAAAGCTGGAGAATCCTTTTACCTGCCCTCATGGCAGACCTACCATTATAGAAATGACACAGTATGAATTGGAAAAGCGTTTTAAACGAGTACAAAGCTAAAAAAAGCGAGGTTGTTTCATGAAAAAGCCTTTGATTATTATAGCGGGCCCCACCGCCTGCGGAAAAACAGATAGTGCCATTGCCCTTGCGCAAAAAATCGGCGGAGAAATTATTTCGGCAGATTCTATGCAGGTATACCGTTTTATGGATATTGGTACGGCAAAACCTACCAAAGAGGAAATGCAGGGGATTCCCCATTATTTAATAGATGAGTTGGAGCCAGATGAAGAATTTAATGTGATGGTTTTTCAGAAAAAGGCAAAAGAGGCAATGGAAATCATTTGGCAAAAAGGAAAAATTCCCGTTTTGGTAGGCGGAACAGGGTTTTATATCAATGCACTTGTCTATGATAATGAGTTTACCGCTACCCAAAACGATTCTTCTTATCGGGAGGAATTATATCAATTAGCCAGAGAGCAAGGGCCAGAGGTTTTATATGAAAGGCTGAAAGAAATTGACCCTAACTATGCAAAAACTACCCATGCCAATAATGTAAAGCGTGTAAGTAGAGCCTTGGAATATTACCACCTTACAGGGGAGCTTTTTTCCCGCCACAATGAGGAACAAAAAGAAAAGGAATCTCCTTACAATGTAGGATTTTTTATATTAAATTGGAGTAGGGAGCTTTTATACCAAAGAATTGATATGCGTGTAGACCAAATGATGCAGGCAGGGCTTTTGGAGGAAGTAAAGTGGCTTTTGGATAACGGCTATGGGAAAGAACTGGTATCCATGCAAGGGCTTGGGTATAAGGAATTTATGCCTTATTTTGAGGGAGAATGTACCTTGGAGGAGGCGGTGGAGCAGTTAAAAAAAGGCACACGCCATTTTGCCAAACGCCAACTGACCTGGTTTCGTAGGCAGACGCAAGGATATTGGATTGATATGACACAAAAAACAAAAGCGGACGTGCTTCTGGAAATGGAGCAATGCTTAAAAAAATGGAATATATTGGGAGAATAGAAATGGAAATGCTAAATACCTTCATAAAAGAACAGTTTCACATCAGCGAGGATGTGTTGGAATATTGTATCAAAAAAGAACAAGAAATACAGTCACAGTTTAAGAGAATCGAGGAGATTGCAGAATATAATCAGCTGAAGGTTTTGGCGGCTATGCAGAAAAACAAACTAAGCGATGTGCATTTTGCAGCAACGACTGGCTATGGATATAATGACTTGGGCAGGGATGTTTTGGAGCAGATTTATGCAGATGTGTTTCATGCAGAAAGCGGCTTGGTGCGTCCTCAACTTATTTCGGGAACTCATGCACTGACTGTGGCACTGGCGGGCAACCTTCGACCGGGAGATGAAATTTTATCCCCTGTGGGAGTGCCATATGATACATTGCAAGGGGTTATTGGTATTCGTAAGGAAAGAGGCTCTTTGAGTGAATATGGCATTACCTATCGGCAGGTGGATTTACTCCCTGATTATAGCTTTGATTATCCTGCCATTGAAAAAGCAATTCATGCCAAAACAAAGTTGGTTACCATCCAACGTTCAAAGGGATATGCTTGGCGGCCTGCTTTTACAGTGGATGAAATCAAAGAGTTGATTGCATTTATAAAAAGTGTGAAAAAAGATGTAATTTGCATGGTAGATAACTGCTATGGTGAGTTTGTGGAAATCACAGAACCCACAGAAGTAGGAGCCGACTTGGCGGTAGGTTCTTTGATTAAAAACCCAGGGGGAGGGCTTGCTCCTATTGGCGGCTATATAGTAGGAAAAGAAGAATATGTAGAAAATGCGGCATATCGTTTAACCTCACCAGGGCTTGGTAAGGAAGTAGGGGCTACGCTGGGCATTACTTCTTCTTTCATACAGGGATTTTTTATGGCACCTCAGGTGGTATGTGGTAGTATGAAAACCGCATTGTTTGCATCCAAGATTTTTGAAGGTTTGGGTTATGCTGTATTACCCAAATCCCAAGATAAACGTGGAGATATTGTACAGTTAATTCAGATGGATATCCCTGAAAATGTCATTGCATTTTGCCAAGGAATACAAAAGGGTGCGCCTGTGGATAGTTATGTTACTCCTGAGCCTTGGGATATGCCTGGCTATGATTGCCCTGTAATTATGGCGGCAGGGGCATTTGTTCAAGGGTCTTCCATTGAATTAAGTGCGGATGCTCCCATTAAGCCGCCTTATAATGTATATATGCAGGGAGGTCTATCTTGGCATCATGGTAAGATGGGTGTTATGATGGGGCTACAAACTATGAGAGATAAAAATCTCATTGAAATAAATAAATTAAAATGACAATAGCAAGAAAGGAAGGAAAATATGAAAACCATAATTCGTAGGGTATTGGCTACTTTCCTTGTGGGAATGATGCTGTTTCCACAAATGACGTTTGCAGCGCAAAAACCGGAAGTTACCGCTGAAACAGCTATTCTTATGGAGCCAACAACAGGAAAAATTATCTATAGCAAGGACATACACAAAAAGATGTATCCTGCAAGTATGACAAAAATACTTACAGCTCTTGTGGTTATGGATTACTTTAGCCCTGATACATTAATCACAGTAGGTACGGAAATTAATGAGGTTACTTTGGATTCCAGTAAAGCTGGGCATAAAAGAGGAGAAACTTTAACCGTAGAAAATTTAATTCGTGGCTTAATAATACCTTCTGGCAATGATACTGCTAATGTGCTCGCTGCTGCTGTTGCAAAAAAGGTGGAAAATAATAATGACTTAACTCCTGAGGAATCGGAAAAGGTTTTTGCACGATTGATGAATGAAAAGGCAAAAAAACTAGGTGCCAAAGAATCTCATTTTAGCAATGCTCATGGATATCATGATGAAAATCATTATACCTCTGCCTATGATATGGCACTGATTACCCGTGAAGCTCAAAAAAATAAGATGATTTCTGAAATAGCAAAAGAAAAGAGTTTTTCAGGAAAAGGTGTGGAAAATAACCTAGAATCCTCAAGCAAT
>JAAYQI010000259.1 GCA_012519385.1 Candidatus Epulonipiscium sp. | reverse complement strand
CTCATTGGTATCTTTATCTACTGTAATCATAGGGTCTTTGATATGAAAATAAAAGGCTCCCCCAGGCTTTGTTTTATATTGCTTACTGGATGCATCGTATTCCAAAAAGGCATCCAGATATACAAAAAGCTGAAGCTGTAAACCATGATAAATATCCCGAAAGCTTACTTCTTTTTCTCCTGATTTATAATCAATAATTTTTACATATCGATGTTTTTCCCGCTCCAATATATCTACACGGTCGATTTTTCCACGGAGTATTAAATTTCCACCGTCTTCTAAGGGAATTACTACAGGCGGTAGCTTTTGCTTCTCACCAAAACCGATTTCATAGTCATATGGTATAAAATCTCCCGAGCGAATATGCTCTGCCAGCGTATTGATGGCTCTGTTGGAAATCCTTTTTAACCTTTGTATGAGATACCGATTGGCGGCGGTTTCTTTTAATACTCCATTGCCTAGTGTTTCCACGGAATCAGAGAGAATTTCTTCTATACATTCCTGTATCCACTCAGACGTTAGTTCTTCCCATGAGATTTTTTTGTTAGACACTTCTGTAAAAAATCGCTCTAGCACCCCATGAAACAATATTCCCAAATCAGGAGTTTGCAGTGTAAATTCCTTTCGTTGTTTTGCCTGCAAGCCATATTCCGCAAAATATGCATAAGGGCAGGCGGCGAACCGTTCCAGTTTTGAAACGCTAGTATGCAGTTCTTTCCCATATAATTTTTTGCGTACTTGTAAGGAAAGCATTTCTTCCGAAACATCCACAGAGATTCCTTCTGTCAGCATCTGTAACCGCTCTTGCCATTGCGGATGGAGATAATAAAAACTATAAATATCCTTCCAAACCGATTCCATGGTTCCATTTTGGGCATAGTCACGCATTTTTTGCCCCAGTTTATGAAAACATCCTTGCTGTGTTGTCACATTTTCCATTGTAGTATTGCATTTATCGGCAGAAATTTCTTTTAAATTGGGAAACAGCATATGTATCTTTTGAATAAGCGAAGATGGCCTCCATAGCTTTCCTTCTAAGTCACCTGTGCAATAGCTAAGGCACAGCAAATGGGATGGCTTCGTCATTCCGCGATAGATTAAAAACTGTTCTTCAAATGCCCTTCTTTTTCCCCCTGCCGCTAATTCCACACCAGATTTTTCCAATACTTCTCTTTCCATATCGGTAAATATTCCTTGTGCTACAGCTGGAGAAGGTAACACCCCTTCATTTACACCCAGTAAAAACAGTACCTTGATTTCAGGCAACCTAGAACGCTCAATATCTCCAATCAAAACACTATCCGTTGTTGTAGGGATAATGCCCATATCACTTTTGGATACTCCCGCTTCCAATATCTTTGCAAAATCCTCTATGGTTACTTCTTCCTGCCCCAATAGTTCTGTCATATGGGTTAAAATATCCATAAAAATATTCCAAATTTGCTGATGCTGCATTGATTTTTCAGCATCCACACTCTGCTTTTGCGTAGCCCATTGTTGCAAAATTTCGCTCACTTTTAATCGGTTCATCAACTGAAGAACTCGTTCTGTCAAAAATAAAACAGTGTATTTCCCTTCTCTGTCTAGCCCCTTTCCAAAATCCAACAAAGGCTCTATGGCTTTTTGACGCAATGTGTTCATTTCCTCTTGTTTTGTATCCATCTCGCCCAAAAAACCCATTGTCCACTGGGGCAGTTCCCATTTATATCCCTTGATTCCATAGGCTAATACATAGTTTTCTAAAATATCCACTTCTTCTCTTGTGAGAGGAGCCAATCCCGTTTTTAAATAACGAAACATACTCTCGTAAGAAAAATGATATGTAATTGCATCTAGGCTACTTAATACAAGTTCTATCAACGGGTGAGATACAATCTCCTTCTTGACATCCAGAAAAAATGGAATTTCATATTCACGAAAAATGCTTTTTAAACTTTTTTCATATTCCCCTAAAGCATTGGTTACCACGGCTATTTCCCGAAAACGATACTTTTTTTCTCGCACCTGCCGTATCACCTGTTGGGCAGCATACTCCATTTCTGTAAAACGATTGGGAGCAGCCACAACTTGAATTCCTTCATGAGAAGCAGAGCCCTCCCCATGATAGCTGAAAAAGTTTTTCTCCAAATACTGCAAGCCCTCTGAAAAAAACCTTTTATTTTCTTTGAGAAAAAGGGAGTTTTCCACCGTACAACCTATACTGTTTGCCAAATCGCATAATTTTTTCTTGGTTTGTGCTGTTTCAAAAAAAGGCGATGTATG
>JAAYQI010000030.1 GCA_012519385.1 Candidatus Epulonipiscium sp. | reverse complement strand
GCTGCTATGGCTTGCTCCACCGTCTGCACAGAAACTCCTATGATTTTATCATTTCCCAGTTTTTCTCTTACGCTTCTTGCTTCCATATCCTTTTGTCCTACATGTACTCCATCCGCACCACAGGCAATGGCAATATCCACATCATCATTGATAACAAAGGGAATATGATATTGGTCTGTAATTTTTTTAATTTGAATGGCTTCTTCCAAAAAGCGCTGATTATCCAGCTCCTTTTCCCGTAGCTGAATAAATGTTGCCCCGCCCCGAATGGCGTCCTCTACTTGCTCCCATAACTGCCGCTTTCCAAGCCACGCTCTGTCAGTCACAGCATAAAGGAGCATATCTTTTTTATCTGCTCTCAATTTTTTTCCCTCTTTCCAGACTATCTGCATCCAATTTACTCATTGCATCTATCAAGTACATACGATAACTGGAGGTTCCTCCTCCTGTCTGATTCACTTTTTCGTAGGCAATCTCTCCGCATAAGCCCATGGCACAAACAGCACAAGCCGCCGCCTCCCAAATCATCTCTGGATTGGCTGCACAATATGCGGCTATCACTCCTGTTAGCATACATCCTGTGCCAGTAATTTTTGACATCATGGGATGGCCATTTTCAATCACAAAGGACTTTGTTCCGTTTACAATAATGTCTATTGCACCAGTAATCACAATCACAGCACCGGTTCGCTTGCTTAACTCATTGGCAAAACGAATTGCTTCTGGCAGGTTTTCTTTTGTCACCGCATCGCTAATATCCGCATCCACACCTTTGGTACTACCGCTTCCTTTATAAATGGTTTTTATCTCCGAAATATTTCCACGAATTACGGAAAACTTCACTTCATCCAATAGCCGAAATACCGTACTGGTTCGTAATAAGGATGCTCCTGCCCCCACAGGGTCCAATACCACAGGATGCCCCAATGCATTTGCTCTCTTTCCTGCAGAAATCATAGAATCAATGGTACGAGAATTTAGGGTTCCGATATTAATTACCAAGCCATTGCAAATACCCGTCATTTCTGCCGCTTCCGATATATCATCCGCCATGATGGGAGAGCCGCCGCAAGCCAGTAGCATATTTGCCACATCATTCACTGTAACATAATTGGTGACGCAGTGTATTAGAGGTGTCTTTTGCTGAACATTTTCCATTATTGTACGAAACATCTTCCTCACTTCATCCTTTCTCATCCCTGTAGCAAAGGCATTTTACGTTTATCAAGTCACGACGTAGACTTTTTCTTAAAAGTCAGGAGAGACTTGATGTAAATTGCCTTTGCGGTTTTTCCCTTGGGAAAAAACATACCTCATAGCAAAGGCATTTTACGTTTATCAAACTCCGACATGGACTTTTCCTAAAAGTCAGGAGGAGCTTGTTGGAAATTGCCTTTGCGGTTTTTCCCTTAAAAAACACACCTTAGTTCAAAGACTTTTTACATTTATAAAGCCCCTACGTAGACTTTTCTCAAAAGTCAAAAGGAAACTTATGTAAAAGCCTTTGGTTTTTTTAAGAATAACACACTGGTTTTTCATTGTCAAACCCCATTTTTCCTTTTTTTCCCACTCTGTTTTTTCTGCTGTGCTTTATAAAAAACTTCTTCCGATACAATAGCCTCATGAGTGCCTCGTACAATAATCCATTGTTCCTGGGGGATAGATTTCATCGTTTTTTCTTTAAAACTAACTTTTTGCTCCTTGCCTTGCACCATATCCCCAATATACACCCTGTTATGAAGTATCCGCCTAACAGTAGTTGGTGCCCACACACCCATGTGCTTCACATTTTTTCTGCCCAAATCCTCACCCCTTGCAACTTTTTGCTGCCAAGGAGTAGGTATTTGCTGCTGTGTTAATAGTTCTGCTATTTTCTTATAAGAATATCCCTCTTTTGTATACAGCCGAAATATTTCCCGCACAACTCTAGCCGTTTCTTCCTGGGGCAACAATCTATGTCTATTGTTTTCATCCTTTTTATAACCATAAGGGGCAAAGTTTCCTACAAACTGCCCCGCCTCCATCTTTTTACGAAATACCATGCGAATATTTTCGGAGATTTCCTCGCAATACCATTCATTTACCAAACTCATAATCTGGCGTTCCTTTTTATTTTCCCTCACCAAAGTATCCACATGGTCCACCACAGTGACAAAACGAATCCCCCAGCGTACAAATTCATGATGAAAATATTTTTCCGCTGTTTCCATGTTTCTGGTAAACCGAGATTGGCTTTTGCATAAAATAATGTCAAAATAACCCTTTCGGGCATGGTTTATCATTTGCAAAAAACTCGGCCTATCCTCTGTCAATCCGGAAAATCCTTCATCACAATAGATATCGAATAGTTCCCAGCCTTTTTGATTTACATATTCCAAAAGAAGAAGTTTTTGATTTTGAATGCTCTCACTTTCTAGCCCCTGTGCCGTAGCTTCTCTTTCCTCTACGGATATTCTGCAGTATATTGCCACCTTATTTTGATGCATTCTTATCCCTCCTCCTTAAAATTGATAAAAATATAGAAATTTTTTCCGATTTTGTGGTATACTGTTGTCGTAACCATAGCTACAACTTATATTTAATTTAATCATGAGGAGGCAGTATTATGTTAGATAAAAAAGTTGCTGAATTATTAAATTCACAAATTAACAAAGAATTCTACTCCGCATATCTTTATCTGGATATGGCGAACTATTACAACGCTGAAGGTTTAGACGGTTTTGCCAACTGGTTTAACATTCAAGCACAGGAAGAAAGAGACCACGCTCTTTTATTCTTACAATATTTACAAAATAATGGAGAACTTGTAACATTGGAGGCTATTGCAAAACCTGATAAGGTATTTACACAACATATTGACCCTCTAAAAGAGAGCCTTGCCCATGAGCAATATGTAACTGCTTCTATCCATGCCATTTATGATGCGGCTTATCAAGTAAAAGATTACCGTACCATGCAATTTTTAGATTGGTTTGTAAAAGAACAGGGCGAAGAAGAGAAAAACTCAGAAGATAATTTGAAAAAATTCGAATTATATGGAACAGATGCCAAAGCACTTTATATGCTAGATAGCGAATTGGCTACCAGAGTATATGCGGCACCCTCTCTTGTGCTGTAAGCCTTGTTTTTTTTCGAAGCAACCAAGGACAAGCCCAATAAAACCGATAACCCCTACGGAGACTACTCCTAAGGGGTTATTTTTTTCATAAAAAAACAGACGTATCCTTTTTCCAAGATTCGCCTGCAGTTTTATTGCTTTTTTCTTTCTTATAGACCACGAAACAAAAATTTCTCACACCCTGGGCAACAACTGTCATCGGTAGTTTTTCTTCTCCAATCCAGCATCTTATTGCAATGTGGGCAACGATATAGCTTAATTTCCATGGCTAGCTCCAGTCCCAAAAATACAAGTGCTAAAATCGGATTTCTTAAAAATACAAAACTCATAGCAGCAAGAATCAGTAAAACTAATCCTGCAATCTTAATCTGTTTAAATTTTGCTTGGAGCATTAAACCTTTTTCAGAAATTTTCATATTTTTCACCTCTGACATATTTGCCACTTTTTATATCCCTATCATCACTATATTTATTATTTTACATGATATCACTTTAAAATGCAACTTACTTCCCCCTTGTATCGGCGAAAAACCATGATACCCATGTCACGGGTATTGCTTGCGGAAACGGATATGCTTCTCACGGAAAATATAAAGGAATCGCACCCGAAAGCCATATTATTTCCGTCAAAATATTAGATAAAAGCGGTCAGGGAAATTCCGTTCATGCCATTGCTGGTTTAAAATGGATATTGGACAACGCACGGAAATATAATATAAGAGTAGTAAATCTTTCTATTGGAACCAATGACAGAAAACCCAATATTCCTCTGATGGATGCAGTCAATACATTATGGTATCAAGGCATTGTTGTGATTGCAGCCGCAGGCAATCCTGATGGAAAAAGAAACTACCTGCCAGCCCCCTCTATTAGTCCGCGTATTATTACTGTGGGTGCATGGGAGGATAAATTTCTTTACCAAACAGGAACCCATGGAAACAGCATCTTTCGGAAGGATACTCCATCTCCTCCCGATATCTGGGCGCCAGGAGAAAATATCATATCTGTACTTTCTCCCGACTATTGCTTTGACCTGCAAAACCGTGACACAAAAAAAGTGGTAGATGAACACTATATCAAAATGAGCGGCACCTCTATGGCAACCCCTATGGTAAGTGGTACCGCCGCACTGATGTTGGAAAAATATCCAAATCTTACATCCGATGGGTTAAAACGAAAACTTCTATACTCTTGCAGGCAACAGGTTCCTCCAGACCAACAAGGACTACTCAATATTCAGGCGTGTTTGGCATAAAAAATTTATACAAAGAAAGGTGGTTTCAAATGGCAAATAATGATATTTACGAACTGGCAAAATTGCTTAACAATTCCGAAGGCATACATCAAGATTTTTCCCAGGTTATCGGTGCTTTGCAGGAAGGTTTTCAAAAAAAATATGTAAAAAAAATACACGCTACTGCCGAGGCACAAAAAGATGCCGTGGTAGAACGCCCTCCCAAAGAAGTTACTCTTTTGCGGGCAATGCGTGCCTTTGCTGATGATAGCAAAAAACAACAGTATGATAGAGCAATACAAATGCTTTTAATGTTAAACACCATTAAAAACGTAAATGAAAACATAAACGCTTTGGCGCAAGCGAAACCTCAATTATTACAAACCAGAAGTTCCGATGGAAAAAACCAAGTAACCACCGAAGAACCACCCGAAATATCGGAACAAAGTGCAAGAATGGCAGGGTTACTTGTTACATTGGCTGTGGCCAATATTCTCTAAAAAAAAAGTTTTCATCTTCACCTTACACTATAAAGCCTGCATCCATAAAAAATGCAGGCTTTATGGTGTTTGGATTTTTTTCATCACAAAAAAAGGGCATATCCTCGGAGATTTTTCCCGATGTAAGAATAAAAAAAAGTCTGCTCACGACCGTAACGCCTCTAAGCCCTTGTTACAAGCCGACTCGCACCACCTTTTCCATTTCCTACAAGAAAATAATGTTTGCAGATGAATTCGTCAGTTTCGCCCTCCAAATATCCATATAATTACAGAAATAGGTATAAAAAAAGAAAATAAAGTCTGCTCAAACCTCGCCACTTTTGCAGCCTCCACCTCCCAAACTTGCGTGTGTAACCCCTCCGCAGGTGTAATCAACCCGCAGCCCATAACCGCCGTTGGACCTCTGTTTCGTTTACACACCGCTGCTGATTCCACCCTTCATTATCTATTTATATATTTATTTATCTCTATCTGAAGCGTCAAAAACCGCACCGTATCTGTATTTGAGCAGATGTGACAATCGAGCGCATACATCACCGCAGCACATACCAGCCCCTGCTGTAACCACCCCGCTGGCTCCGCCGCAATTACCACACCGCAACTCATACCACACCCGTCAAATCCTTCTCCGAAGCCGCCTCCGAGGGGGTAACCGAATTCTTTTCGTTTAAAAAACAAAGGTGTAACCCTCTCCTGATTACACCTCCGTATGAAGAAAAACCACACATCTTCTATTATATTTTATAGGATTTGTACACTTTTTCTTCAATGATACATACTCTACAATGCTTGCTATGTCTTATGTTCCGCCCCTCCGGGGCAGTTTCCCCCTATGGCTCGATTACACCCGCTGGCCCTTATTATTTATATATTTATATATTTTTTTGGGGGAATGTTTGGGGAGGACATAAAAAACCCGTGAAGGCACACAGGATTTCTCCTGCATACACCCCACGGGTCTTCTGCAATGATTTTTAATTTTCACCAATGTTTATTTTCATTCTGCAGAGTTTATTTTACATAGTCAGATGATATGTCCCTTTTTACTTATTTTATTCTACCGTAACGGATTTTGCAAGGTTTCTTGGTTTATCCACATCGCATCCTCGCTCCACAGCAATGTAATAAGATAATAACTGCATAGGAATAATGTTGTACGATGCCGTAAAAATATTCTCTGTTTCGGGAATATATACCACCTCGTCTGCCACTGTTTCAATATCTTTATTTCCTTCAATGGCAATGGCAATCACCTTGGCACCTCTGGCTTTTACCTCTTTTATATTGCTCAATAGCTTTTCAAATAAATGAGACTGTGTTGCAACAGCAATCACAAGGGTTCCATCTTCAATCAAGGAAATGGTTCCATGCTTTAGTTCTCCTGCCGCATATGCCTCACTATGGATATAGGAAATCTCTTTCAGTTTTAAAGAGGATTCCATAGCTGCAGCATAGTCAATACCCCTTCCCAAAATAAATACATCTTTGGAGTGGGCATATACCTTTGCTAATTGACTCATGCGTTCATCCAGTACCAGTAATTTTTCTGTACCTTGAGGAATTTCATGCAGTGCCTTGCAATACTGAAGAAGCTGTTCCTTAGAAATTCTACCTTTTTCATAACTGAAATATAATCCAATTAAATACATTACAGCCAGCTGTGTGGTATATCCTTTTGTGGTGGCAACAGCAATTTCAGGGCCTGCCCATGTATAAATCACATCATCGGCTTCTCTGGCAATGGAGCTTCCCACAACATTCACAATGGCAAGCACACGAATCCCTTGTCGTTTTGCCTCTCTTAGTGCCGCCAATGTATCTGCCGTTTCGCCGGACTGGCTTACGATAACACATAAATCACCCTTATTTAAAATGGGGTTTCTATAACGGAACTCCGATGCCAAATCCACCTCTACAGGGATTCTGGTCAATTCCTCTATAACATATTTTCCAACTACAGAAGCGTGCCAAGCACTACCGCAGGCAACAATATGAATCCGCCCAATGGCATCAATATCCTCTTTTGTAAAATGAACTCCATCCAGCTGAATACCATCTTCTGTGATACGAGGGAACAATGTTTTACGCAAAGCCTCAGGCTGTTCCATAATTTCTTTCATCATAAAATAATCGTATCCGCCTTTTTCCGCAGAAGAAATATCCCAATCTACATGAAAGATTTCTTTTTTGATGATATTTTTCTCCAGATTATAAACAGTAACCTCATTCTTTTTTAACAGTACGATTTCATTGTCCTCTAACAAATAATAATCTCTGGTATATTCCAATAACGCAGGAATATCAGAACCGATAAAATTGCCATCTGCCCCAATCCCTACCAAAAGAGGGCTATCCTTACGCACTGCCACCAGTTCATCAGGCTTATCTCTACACATAATACCAAAAGCATAGGAGCCTCTAATTTTTTCAATCATATGAATCAAGGCGTCCACCATATCTCCTTGATAATAATAATCAAAAAGCTGTGCCGCAATTTCAGAGTCTGTATCAGAAACAAAGGTTCTGCCCTGTTCTATCAAGAACTTTTTCAGTTCCATATAGTTTTCAATAATACCATTATGTACCAAGGAAATTCTGCCGTTTTGGCTCAAATGAGGATGGCTATTTATATCACTAGGTACTCCATGGGTAGCCCATCTTGTGTGGCCAATACCCATATTGCCCATTGCGCCACCAAGTTGATTCACCTTTTCTTCCAAATCAGCCAATCTTCCTTTTGTTTTAATGGTTTGAATCGTTTCTTGATAAATGGAAATTCCTGCTGAATCATATCCACGATACTCCAGCCTTTTTAATCCTTCCAACAAAATCGGCGCCGCTTGCTCACAGCCGATATATCCAACAATTCCACACATATGTTACATTCCTCCTGTTGATTTTTTATTTGCACGTTGTTTTTCTTTTGTGGGGAAAATCTGTTTTCCCTTTTGTGAAAAACCTGCGTCCCTGTGCAAACGGGCGGGAAGCATCCGCCGAAACCTTCGATCACTTCCACCTCGTCAACTACCCTGTATTAGTTCTGGCGCTTATGTATTACGTCTTCTCCTTTCTTTCTTTTACCGTACAGGCGGCAGTGCCATGCTAATGCACTTAATGCAGTATTATATCATTTTTTGTCCATAGGAACAAGTTAAAAACAATAAATCAGAGATTTTTGCCTGTATTTTTATTGTATTCTCCAAACAATGCAGAACAAACCATAAATTCATAACAAAAGAGGTACCCAAAAAAAGGATACCTCCTCGTTAAAGACGATTTATTGTATTTTCTACTCACTGCGTATGGCATATTTCTCAAAAATGTGCTGTGCCGCCGCAATGCCATCTACCGCCGCAGACACAATTCCTCCTGCATACCCTGCACCTTCCCCCACAGGATAAAGCCCCTTTACCGAGATACTTTCTCCCTTTGTATCCCGAAGAACACGGATAGGAGATGAGCTTCTGCTTTCCACAGCAGTTAAAAGGGCATCTTCTCTATCAAAGCCTATAAGTTTTTTCCCCATTTCAGGGATTGCTTCCCGCAAGGCTTCTATCATAAATGGAGGAAAAATTTCTTCCATCTGGGCAAATTTTACATTAGGGAGATAACTAGGCGTAACTTCACCCAGCTTTATGCTTTGTCTTTTTTGCAAAAAATCCCCCACTAACTGCACAGGAGCAAAAAAGTTGCTACCACCTGCATAAAAAGCTTTTTCTTCCAGTTCTCTTTGAAACTCCATTCCCGCCAAAGGGCTTTCTCCCTTAAAATCCTCAGGAAACACCTGCACCAGTACAGCACTATTGGCATTTTCCTTATCTCTGGCATACTCACTCATGCCATTGATAGCCAAACGCCCTTCTTCCGATGCCGCCGCTACCACACTGCCCCCTGGACACATACAAAATGTATATACTCCCCTGCCTGCTTTTGTTTGGTAAGTTAAATGATAATCTGCCGCAGGAAGTTTATCTGCATATTGGCCATATTGTGCCAAGTTAATACTTTTTTGCGGATGCTCTATGCGTACTCCCATGGCAAAAGGTTTTTGCTCCAAGGCAATTCCTTTTTCATACAGAAGCTGAAAGGTATCTCTGGCACTATGCCCGATACATAGCAATACATCCTCCGTCGCGAGGTACTCCCTTTTATTGATAACAACACCTGTGATACGGCCTTGGGATAATTCCAAATCTGTAACTTCTGCCCCAAATCGGATACATCCCCCCAGTTCCTCAATGGTTCGGCGGATTGTTTTTACCACATCCCGCAGTTTATCCGTTCCGATATGGGGTTTATGTTCATATAAAATCTCTTGTGGTGCTCCTGCCCGTACAAGTTCTTCCAGCACTTTTTTGCACCGCAAATCCTTGCTGCGGGTAGTCAGTTTTCCATCGGAAAAAGTACCTGCACCTCCCTCGCCAAACTGAACATTACTTTTGGGGTTTAGCACTCCTGTTTCCCAAAATGTCTTTACGGTTTTCACACGCTCATCCACCGCTTCCCCCTGCTCCAACACAATAGGACGAAGCCCCATCTGTGCCAATGTCAGTGCGGCAAACATTCCCCCAGGGCCAAAGCCTACCACCACAGGAGGTTTTTCACACACAGCCCGTCCCGAAAAAAGGGAAGTATCCTCCTTGGGGGTTTTGGTAATGTTTTTATCCTGCCACTTTAAAAATTTTTCCTCTGGATTCACCTGCACATCCACAATATATTGATATCGTGGGATTTGCTGGCGTTTTCTGGCATCCAATGATTTTTTATAAATACGATAGCTTATCAGCTCTTGTTCCTGTATATGGAGCTTTTTGCAAATTTTTCGTTGTAATGCTTTTTCCGATTCTCCTGCTTCTAAAAAAAGATTAGAAATCCTAAGCACCTCAGCACCCTCTTTCTTTGCTGTTATTCATAAAAAACCTCCATCAGTGCCAAGCCCTTGGCAGGAGCAGTAAATCCTGCATCTTGCCTTGTACCTTCCTGAAAAACCTTAGCAATACTTTCTATGGTGCGTTTTCCTTCTCCTACTTCAATCAATGTACCTGTCAAAATGCGTACCATATGGTACAAAAACCCATCCCCATGGAATGATATTTGTATTTCTTCCCCCTGCTGCAAGATGTCAATGTTATAGATGGTTCTTACGGTAGATTTTTTACCTTTGGCAGAGGAAAAGTTTTTAAAATCATGGCTTCCCAAAAAGCACGAAGCCGCCTCTTTCATTTTTTCCACATCAAGTGCTTCCTTGCACCAAAAAACCGTTTTCCGCTCAAACACAGGCGGACGTCTGCTATTCCAAATGCGGTAGCAGTACCGTTTTGAGCGGGCATTCAGCCTGCTATGAAACCGCAGAGGAACCTCCTCCACATGAAGCACTGCAATATCCTCAGGTAATCTATCGTTAATTGCCAATAAAAGTTCTTCTTCACTTTTGTTCCATAAAAGTCTTGCATTTGCAACCTGCCCATAAGCGTGTACTCCCATATCAGTTCTGCCAGAGCCAAAAACCTCCACAGAATGCTTCACTAAGTCAGAGAGCAGTGTCTCTAGCTTTTGCTGAATGGTATTTGCGGTATTTCCTTGCTTTTGCCAGCCATCATACCGAGTGCCGTCATATTGCAGTATCATTTTATAATTTTTCATTCTCTCATCCTCATATTAGCCTTGCATCGCATTGATTAATTTTGGCACAAGCTGTTTCTTTCTGGAAACGACATCCATAAGCACTGCGGAGTTTTCTTCCGTTGTTTCTCCAAAGGCTTCCTGCACAATTTCCTTCGCCTGTTCTCCCACAAAAAGCAGTTCTGTACTTTCATGAATGATATTGGTCAGCATAAAAAACAGCATATCCATTCCAGGTGCCTGACAAGCATTTTCCATAAATGCAAGAAGTTTTGGCTTTAATGCAGTAAGCTCAGAGGCATCCATAGAGGTAATCTGCCCTGCACCGAAGGTAATTCCGTTGCTAGTAAATTTCTTAAAATCTTGATAGAAAATTTCTTCAGGAGATTTATCCTGCAAAGAACTTCCTGCACGGAACATATTTTCCGCATGAGTTTTAATATCAATCCCTGCAATGGCTGCCAGTTCCTCCGCTGCCCGCTCATCCACCGCAGTACACGTGGGCGAACGAAACATAAGGGTATCTGACAAAATAGCGGAGCATAATAAGCCTGCCATAGCAGTATCTAGCTCTACCCCCATCTCCCGATACATTTGGTAAATGATGGTAGCCGTACAACCCAAAGGCTGATTTCTAAAATATACCGGTGCTACGGTTTCCAGATTGCCAAGGCGGTGATGGTCAATAATTTCAAGTATTTCCGCATCAGCAATACCGTCTACCGCTTGAGATGTTTCGTTGTGGTCTACCAGTATAATTTTTTTGCGGTCCATATCAATCAAGTATCGTCTGGAAAGCATACCGCAGTAATTGCCCATCTTATCTAAAATAGGAAATTCACGATGTCTTATTTTTGCAACAGTTCCTTTGATTTCATTGATATAGTCATCCAATGAAAACGTAATCAAGTTTTCCTTGCGCATAAAGTAGCGGATGGGAGTACTTTGGCTGATTACTCTTGCTACCATATAGGTGTCCAAAGGAGTGCTGATGATTTTACAATTATTTTGTACTGCCAGTTTTTGTATGGTTTTGGAAACAGGGGCACCCATACATACTACAATACAGCCTGCATTCATCTCAATACCGCATAACTGTGACTCAAAGCGATTTCCCGTAATAAGCAAATCTCCTTCGCCCAAATAGGTTTCCATTAAGTCAGGGTTTGCCGCTCCGATTAATAACTTTCCTTTTTCTACATGATCATCTGGGTCTCCCACAATCATAGTACCATCAATAGCATCCAAAATATTGCGATAAGGTGTTTTGGATAATGCTAAAATTCTGGTTTCATAAACATCCATATTAGCCGTAGCAATATCTTTTACAGAAATGATGCCAGATAGCTTTCCATCGGAAATAACAGGCAATGTGGAGTTATTGGTATCTCTCATGAGAGTCCATGCTTTTTTCAAAGAAATTTCACTAGAAACTCCTTGGGTAGCTTTTAATGCCACGTCTTTCACCTGTGTTCCCACATCAGAAATAAATTCCGGACATGGAACACCAAAATATTCCAACACATATTTTGTTTCATTATTTACTTGACCTGCTCGCTTTGGCTCGTAGTGCTGTTCTTTTGTTGTCTTATTTTTTAAATGTGCATAGGCAATGGCAGAGCATATAGAATCTGTGTCTGGATTTTTATGCCCAATGACAAAAATAGGCTTTTTTTCTTTTTTCATTTGTTTTCCTTCCTTCCGATGTAATTACAGTTCCATCTTATACTTCTTTGTGATGCTTTTGCAGTATAAAGGTTTTT
>JAAYQI010000258.1 GCA_012519385.1 Candidatus Epulonipiscium sp. | reverse complement strand
CCTATCAGAAATTCTTATCTGGTATGCGAAAATACTCTTTACCGGAACCAAGATAGGTAGTATCCTATTTCTATAGGAAAGAACAGCAATGTGTAAACACATCATGAAAGTAATACAGTTTACATTAAGCTCCTGAATAAATTTCCAATAAGATTGACAGGGTGATATTTATATTCTTCCTCCATAACTATTTTTTTTACTTGATCCGCAACTGATAATGGAAAATATTTAGTAATACATGAATAAAACTTATTAATAATGGATTCGGGTTGATGATTTCCCAAACCTCTGGGTGATGAAAGGTCTGCTTTTTTTACCATACCATCTTTCATTTCAACAATAACAGTTGACATAAATTCTCTAGATATTTCTTCAGATCTACTACTTTTAACACATATTTTTTCCATTAATCTGTGTAATTTTTCATCCTTGAATCGATTAAATGTAAATGTGTCTAAACCTACACGGCCATCTGTAAGTGCTGCTGCTATACAGTATTGAATACTAAATTTGGCTTCAAGTTCATTTTTAGGTTGTGGTCGATCGATATAACCTGATCGACGTTCATCTAGAAAGCAAGTTACCTGCTTTATTTCTGAAACATCCATAGTAGATGTTTTCACCAAGTCGAGAGAAGCATCGATTGAACTGTGCGTACTGGCACAACAAGGATAGGGTTTTATGTATAGGCCAGGATTTATAATTGCCAATGAATCTCCTCCCACAATATCACCTTCGGCCTGTACTATGCCACCGAAAGCTGTTAAAAAACCATACTTGTCAAAAATAGTGTTCTTGTTGGCTGTTATACCTGCCCTAACTGCATTACACGAAACAATTCCTGTTTTCGCAGCCCATCCTACCTGAAATGGTTTTGCCATTGTACCAAAGTTGGCCTTGAGTCCACTTGCCAAAGAGGATGCTATTCCTAATCCCATGTTAAGCTCATCTTCATCGAATTTTAAAATAGTAGCACATACAATTGTAGATCCTAATGATCCTAATACCGATGTGGGGTGCCAGGCTTTGGTTTTAAACTCATCTTTTAATAATTTTGCAATTCTTGATTGGAACTCTATACCAAGAATATAAGCTTCAAGAAAATCCTGTATGGATGAATTCGCCTCTTCAGAAATTGCCATGCCTGCAGACATTAGGACTGCTGTGGAATGACTTGGAATTTCGAGTAAACTGTCATCGAAATCTAATACATGCGCAGATATACCGTTGATCAAAGCAGCATTTGAAGCATCGTTCGTAAGTTTTATACCTATTATGGTGCTAATAGTTTTATTACTCAACACTTCTTTATTTCTTGCCCACTCCATAAGAAAATTTTCCTTGTAACCTACAGAAGTAACCCCAAGATAATCTAGTAAAGCGAGCCTTGCTCTTCTAAATGCTTCATCATCCTTCCTAAATTTGTCTTTTACAGTATTTAAAAATTCAGTAACTCTTTTCACCATTATAATACCTTCAATCTAATAGTATAGTAGCATCTGTTACACAGTCAAAAATCAAAATTTATTTGTTTAAGCGAAAATATTTGTATATAAATTGCAAAATATTGAATATATTTTATTACCAAATTTAAATTGTCAAATTTTTAATGTAAAGAT
>JAAYQI010000257.1 GCA_012519385.1 Candidatus Epulonipiscium sp. | reverse complement strand
AGAATCATTGATGTGGTTGCACCCATTGGAAAAGGGCAAAGAGGTATGATTGTTGCCCCTCCTAAAGTGGGAAAAACAATACTCTTAACCCAAATGGCAAATGCAATTTCAACATTCTTGCCTTCAATCGAGCGTTGAATATCTGTTACTTCCTCAGGCCGTTCGTCAATGAGCAGCATAATCAAGTTGATTTCTTGATGGTTATGTGTAATTGCATTTGCCATTTGGGTTAAGAGTATTGTTTTTCCCACTTTAGGAGGGGCAACAATCATACCTCTTTGCCCTTTTCCAATGGGTGCAACCAAATCAATGATTCTTCCGGAAAGTTCTTTTTGTGTAGTTTCCAATTTTAATTTGCAGTCAGGATAGATTGGTGTTAAGTCTTCAAAATTAGGGCGTTTGGAGGCCTTTTCGGGATTATCACCATTTACGCTTTTCACATATAATAACGCATTAAATTTTTCCGTTTCTTTTGCCACACGGATATTGCCTTTTACAGAATCTCCCGTTTTCAAATTAAATCTGCGGATTTGTGAAGGTGAAATATAAATATCTCCCGCCCCTGGTAAAAAGTTTTCTTTTCTTAAAAACCCAAACCCGTCGGGCATAACCTCCAAAACACCTTCTTCCACAATTCCGCTATCCAGAGGATTTTGCTGTGGCTGTTTTTCCCCTTCTTTTTGCTGTGTGTTTTCGGTCTTTTTTAATGCACTCTCGCTAGTAGGCACTTCCTTTTCTTCCGTGCCATTGGTCTGTGCCTCGGGTATCTCTTTTTGATGTGCTTCCTCTAAAATTTTAAGTATCAATTCACTCTTTTTTAACCCTGCAACAGCTTTTAAACCATTTTCTCGAGCAATTTCCCGTAATTCGAGAAGCGTTTTCTTCTCTAATTCTTCCAACCCCATAGTTTCTTCTCCATTCTTCATTATTGTTTTGGAATTTTTAGCTGTTGGCCCTCCCGAATAATATCAGATTCCTTCAAACCGTTTGCTTCTAAAATTCTGGTATAATATGCACCATTGCCATAAAAACTCTTGCTAATATCCCAGAAGGTATCATCCTGTTTGGCAGTATATATTTCGTATTCACCAGTATTGGTTTCTTGCTTCTGGGTTTTGTTGCTGGCTGAAGATTTTTCTCCACTTTTGGCAGCATTCTCATCTTTGGACGATTCTCTCTCATAAGGTTCTCCGTTTCGCAATGCCTTAATTTCATCTTCCAGAGTTAACTTTTCCAGCTGTAACTCCTCATACTTGGTGCTTATATCATTAAAGGTAGCAATTTCCTCTCTTGCCTTCGCTAATTTTCCGCTTAAAGATATACATTGTATGAATAAAAAAATCAGCAAACAAAGGCCAATGCCGCCCATCAAAAGGACTTTCTTTGTGCTATCATTCAGGTTGAACCCTTCTTCGTCTTCATATTCATCTTCCTCGTATAAACAATTCAGATGTTCTTCTTTTTCTTTTCTCGCAAAATCAAAATCATCTATATAGCTATTTCCTGCTATGTCAGAATTTTTTTTGTGTTTTCTTTTTTTATGTTCTGCCTTTTCCTCTACATACTTCTTTTTTTTCTTATCATCCGTTTTGATTTTGATATATTGTACACGGTCATCCTCGTCCTCATATTGCATTGTATTCGAGGATGGTGCTGTTTTATTCTCTCTTTTCTTTGTTTCCTCTATGTTTTGACCATGCTCAGAGTCCTCATCTTGCTTCACGCGCTTAGGCACATAGCTTTGTGCTTCCTGCATTTGGGCATCAATCTCTTGCCCTACCTGCTGCATTCTGGCACGTTTTATTGTTTCTACATCATGCCCAGCAGCTCCTTTGTTATAGCGATATGCAGTAGCTTCTGGATCCATATCCTTTTTTCCCATAAGAGGGTGTGTCTGCATTAATATTTCCACTACTTCTCCGGGTAAGTCCTGATATAGGCCTTTATAATATGCTTTATCCTCATCAGATTCCACTGTTTTCTTTTCCGGCATACGAGTTCTATCATCATCAATAGGGTTGCCTTGCTTTTCCTTTTCCATACCTTTCCTCCGCTTTCTATCTATAACATACAATCTTGTTTATTTTACAAATCAAAGTAACCTGCTTTCATATCTCTTTATTTTACCTATTCCACGAAAATGTGTCAACCGAATGTCCCTTTTTTCATTATTTTGTAAATTTTCCCCAAGATTACGGCTTTATGTAAAAACGGCAGAGTACCCATACTCCGCCGTTCATTTTATTTTAGTGAAATCACTTCAAATATTCCCTCCTGCATGGTTGGGATAGCTACAAGGGTCACTGTATCTCCTTCTTTTTTCTTCAATATTTCCAGGTTATCCTTGGCTTCTATTTCATAAATATTATCCTCGCCTTCCAGGATAATATAGTAAAAGCTGTTTCCTTCCACAACAATATCCTTAAGCAGTGCAATTTTTCCTGAAACGCTTTTCTTGCTTGCTTCATTGGTGGTATTAATTCCGCTGCCAGCCATAAGATTTCTGTATACCTTTTCACATTCTCCTACGGTATCTCCAGTAGCAACCAACTGATATTTTTGTATATTTACCATAGCATACTTCTTTACCAAGCCCGCATCATCCTTTAATGCCATAAAGTAAGTGGGCTCACCCCCAATGTTTAATAGCAATGGGAATGTGGAGATATATCCCAAATGCTGTACCTGCCCCTCAGCAGAAGACATAGCCGAAACCTCTTTTGCTCCAGAAATTTGGTAATACTTTGTTTCCTTGGTTCTTTGATTCATCAATACAAAACCTACGTTAGACTCATCTCCGCTGACAGAGGTTACCCCCGTATAAACCCAAACATCGTCATCCAATGCCAGATAATTATATCCTTCTGTTGTCTGTAAGCAATCTCTTTGGCCAAACACACTGTTGATGAAGCCATTTTTCAGGGTTCCATAATAATCATACTGCTCAATTAAAAGAGGTGCATCATATACCTTGTCAATCCACTGTGGAATATTATTTATAGCATAATAGGTATGCTCACCCGTTACTGCATTTACTGCAACGGCACCCTTTATGTCCCTTCCGCCAAAAAGGCCAATGGTATGCTCCTGCACAGGACAAATCCAAAAAGGTATTCCTTCTTCATTGATTTCAAAGTTAAACCCACGAAACATAGCCGTAGGATAATGAAACCGTAAGTAACGATACAGATTTCTGCCAAAATGCTCCGAAGGTGAATATCGTATGCCTGGCTGAACACGTATCAGCTCCACATCCTGTGTGGTCATATCAATACGAATATAGCCAGGAATACCAGTTTTTCGGTTTGTAATCCACTTCACTACATCTCCGTACCGTAAAGGTGTCACTCTGACAGGTTTTTCCATATAATTAATTTGAGAGAAGTAATTGCTCACCTCATATTGTGACACCATATCTACCATGCTGCCCATTTT
>JAAYQI010000256.1 GCA_012519385.1 Candidatus Epulonipiscium sp. | reverse complement strand
TCGTATCCCCGCTGGATACTTTTTCATTCCTTTTTTTCCGGACATAGTAAGACCCCCTTATGTAGTTTTATTATCCTACATAAGGGGGCTTTTTGTCATTGTCCGTTTTTACTGGATCTGTTCAATTAGCATATCGTCTTTTTTATTTGAATCAGGGTTTCTTTCCTGTTTTAGCTAATTTGTCAAATACAATATTCCTGCTCAAGTATAATGTTGCCACTGCTTCCAGGATCTCTCGATAATGATCATAAAATCGCATAAAAAGTCCTAGATTATCGCAAGTGCTGAAATCATCATCATACAATGCATCCAGAACCTTTTCACTAGTAGATACATCTGTCACATCTGTTTCGATACATTTCAAAATCTCTGCACTAGACAACAGCGTTTGCTTAGACAAATGGATTACTTTCTGCTGCATCTGGTCATAGGATTCTTTTTGAAAAACTAATTTTGCTGCGGAAAATGGTACTTTCTCGCAAAATATCAAATGCAGAAACGCTTTTACTTTTGTAGAAAAGCTGCTTGTGATAGGAACCACATAAAGGTTTGCAAGAAGTTGATATAAAGCCTCATCGCCCTTTATCGCTTTCGCACTGGCAACTAGGTTTCTCCCTTCCATTCGCTGCAAAGTATTTTCAAAAGTATTTGGATCAACGCCGGATTTCTCTGCTTTTCTTTTATAACTTTCTTCCAGTTCCTCTTTTGTCAGGATGTTCCAGATCAGGCTGGACCAAAGAACCATCTCTTCTATGGTTAAAGCACATTCTTTGATCCCAACAGTAACAATGGGTATTTTTTTGCCATTTGGCTGAACCTCTATATGATATCTTCCAACTGCCGCATATAACTGAATCATGTTTTCTTCCTCCTTTATTTATCTGATACAAAATCGAGCATATCAAATACAACAAATTTCATTATTTTCCTAAGTCTGCGAAAAATGCCTTATCCTTCTTCAGATACTTTACAGCTCTGCAAATGCAAGCAGCGATATAGTTGGGTTTTACCTGATACATTTTGGCGATTTCTGCACCACTATATCCTTTTAGTTTCAGTTCCAAGGCTTCAATGCCGCATTTTGCCACACCTTGATATCGTTCCTTGGATAAGCGAAGTGCATCCAGCGCTGCTTGATCTGCTATCCTCTCTTCCGGTGTCTGCTCCGATGAAACCAGTGCCTGTTCTTCCGCAATATCTGTCAATTTTGCTTTTTGTTTGTTTACAATACTGCGCAGATGATTATAAATCTCATTGCGTACCACGGAAAAAGCATACGTTTGAAAAGACGCATCACTTCCACTGCGATATGTCACTGCTGCTTTACATAGACCAATACTGCCAATCTGACAAATGTCATCATACCCCATCCCATCTACAGATTCATTGAGCATAACATGTTTGCTGATGACTTTTTGCACCACTGACAAATTTTCTTCTACTATTTTTCTTTGTTCTGCATTCAAATGTATATTCATTCTTTTTCCCTCCCGTTCCTTTATTATGTTGTTCAAATAACGCCTGGCTTTTCTTCATGAGTCGTTGACACATATATTCAGAGAAATTTCCGATATGAGCTTGTTCCCCTGTCATAAAAAATTGATCTCTCATCCAACGATAGGCATCTTTTCGGCTCATTATGCCTCTTTTCCAAATCTCATCAAAGACATGATGGGCATGGATTCTTAAATTGCGTAATTCTCCATTGGCTAACGTCCCTTTTGGTTCATTGCTATTTGGCAATACGCCTACATAAGCATCACAAGATGGATAGTTTGAGCACACATAGACCTTCTTTTCCAAAGCATTTTTCCCATATACAAAACTAGCATCACGCAGCATCACTGTTGCACCGCAGTATGGACATCTCATCTGCTTATGATTCTTTTTTGTTTTCATACGAATCACCTCAATCTTTGTAAATCCTTCTTACTAAAATTGTAGGAAAATAAAATGATAAAATCTACAAATCTGAAAAATCAGTGGCTTAAATTTGTACCAACATTATGTAAACTAGCATGGGATAAGGAAATAATAAAAGCCCTATTCCAATCATAAGATCAGAATAAGGCTTATTCATTGTAAGAAATATTTACACATAATTATATTGCCAATATACTTTTTAAATTCCAAAAAATAGAAATACAAAAACTACATATAGCTATGAAACTAATCATTCTTCTACAAATACATCTCTTTTTGATACCCCTTTCTATTTGAATGCTTCTTTTTCTTCGAAAAAATTCAAATCGTTCCTGATAATATATTTCTGGAGCATCTATAGTAGTATCAGCAAATCTATGAGAAAGTTCATTATTTGGATATTCTGCGTACTCTTTTTTCAAAAGTTCCCACCTTTCTTTCAGAATATCCTCTGATACAACCATTTGAGATGCTGCTAGATAATCTGACTTATTTCTTTCCTCCAAAGAATACTTCCAGCTCAATAGGAGAAAGAACGGGAGTTCTCTCTGTAATATTCTTTTATCACCCATACTTTTTACGCAGTATAATAGCAACTCATGCCACACTATAAAGAGCCCTGCTCCCAAACACTGTAAAAATACTTTTGACTGAACCAGCAGTAACGGACTGCAAAGACAGAACACACCAATACTGCCGATACATTTTTCAAGCAGCCAGACTATTTCTTTCTTTTTCTCTTTGTTTAACCTTAACAGCTTTTTCAAACTTTTAGAAGAAAATTCAACTAAAGAAAATTTTTGCACAGTATATATAGCTAATTCCAAGCATATAGCTTTCCAAAAGCCATATATGTTTTTTCTGTATGTGAGCATTGGAAAATACAGTACAAAAGCAACTAGATTATATATACCGTAAACCAATAAAATAGTCCCTGTATAAACCATTAAAATCACAGCTTCACTTCCATTTTTAAATTGTTCTATTATCATTTCGAAAAAAGAGGGGCAATATGCCCCTCTTTACTATTCACTATATTTTATAACATTTTCTAAATCTGAATAATAAGAATATTTTTGTTCTTTATCAGTTAAACGTTATTTCATAATAGCACCGCCATATGTTACTTCCATCTTACCAATTACAGTTTTCCCGTCCTCTGCATACAAATTGATATATTCTGAATTACCATTTCTTTGCCTTTGTTTCGCCAAAGCCTGTTCAGGTGTTTTAATTCCATTATCGATATAGTCTGCAGGATAAATAAATCCTTCGACTCCATCTACACCAATAGCCGGTATCATCTCATTATTTTTTACCGCAGATTCGAAATCAAATTGATTATCTTCGTTTTTTTGAGCTTCAATCCCAGTACGATTACGGCTTACTACTTGATTTGGAGAATTATGTGTATATTCTTTGATATATCTTTCCCCATCAAAAACTTCTGTTGTTCCGTATGCAAAATATGTACTACCGACAATCCCATTGCGTGATGGCGATGTATATTTTCCAAGCCCAGTGGTTTCTCTATCAGTATATCCCGTGCCTGTAATTTCGATAACCTGGTTGTCTTTTACAATGGCTGCACTAACGCCATAATAACCTGCCAGCAATTTTTTTCCAGAAACCCATATTGTTCCTTGTGCTAATTCTGGATATGCATCAATTGTTGCAGTATTCGTATAAGTATCCCCATTCACTTTAAAATTCTTTTCTTTACTTACCGCAGTACCAGCAAATGCTACGGTACACATTGCACATGACATTATAGCCGCTACAACTAAAATTCTTGTTTTATATTTCATAAACTCAGCCCTTTCTATAATTCTATAACCCCAATTCCTATTTTCCATAGCTATAATTTGATTTTTCTAGCAGTGGATCTATATTATAAAAGTGGACACGAAAAGTAATTATCCATTATAATTAAGTAGACACAAAAAGGAGGTATCTACTCATGTCCACAAATAAAACTGGAAATCGGTACGATGAGGACTTTAAACGT
>JAAYQI010000255.1 GCA_012519385.1 Candidatus Epulonipiscium sp. | reverse complement strand
CTTTTCGATTCTTGAAAGATACGGGAATACATCACTCTCCTTTTCGTCTTTCAATCGGATAATAATTAGAAATTCACGTGCCGTTGCCATCTTCACCTGCATCCGGTCAAGATTTTTGCTATCTTGTAACAGCAATTTTCGGATTACAGGGTTCGTTTCTTCCTCCATACGTATTTTGAGATATTCTTTGTTTTCATCGAAGTTTTCCTTTGAATTAAGACAGAGCATTTCAATTTCCGCAATGCCTTTCAGCACCGTCATCAATGCATAGATTCTTGCGCTGACACTGCTTTCCGACAAAACCGAAATATTGGTTGGATGAATGATAAAATACACAAGCTCACCGTATGTAGTTTTGATGCTGTAATCTGTAATTTCGTCAATGCCCATGAGTTCCCTTGTGGATTTTTGGGCTTTTTCTTTCTTCGTTTTTTTACTCAATATTAAATCCTCCATTCATAAATTTGTGCCTTCAAAATAAAAAAAGACACTGCATATCGTATAAATTCCAAAATGCTTGTGTCTTCAATGTGAATTGTTAAAAAAGCATATACAGCTGTAATCACAACAGGTATCATTATGCCTGCATGTGCCAGTGCGAAAACAGAGATAAGAAAACCAATACCCATGATTCCCACATCTCGCAGTTCCCACAGCCACAAGGTTGCCTTTGCCTTTAGATTATCGGGATACATATACATTTATCTGGCCTCCTGTTCTTCCTTGATTTTTTGTAGAAAAAAAGCAATCCCACGGAGAACAAAATCTACGCATGGAATTGCCACACTGTTTCCAAGTGCCTTGTACCTTGGCGAATCCGAGGCTTTTGGTATATTTGTCCAATCATCAGGAAAGCCTTGCAGTCTTTCGCACTCAAGAGGTGTCAGCCTGCGGACAAGGTTCCGTGATACTGCAAGATTTTCACTTCCTCCACCATTGTCACCGCCTTCGGCTCTTAAAGTACCGCAACCTTCCTTGTAATCTGCAAATGCAGACTGTCCATAGATGGTGCTTTGGTTATTAACAACACACTTATCTTGGCTGACATATTGATTGCCTGCACCTTTCCAATCACCAGTACATAATGTTCCTACTACATCTTGATATGGGTCGGGCCTATAGATGGCATGAATGTCCGACGTTGTAAGGGTATAACTGATATCTTTCTGCACCCCGTGACCATTGCCACCGTTATGATCTTGGCGGTTAACTGTATTGCTGGCAATGCAATAGCTTTCCTGTACTATGGCAATTCCACCTTGATTTTTACTTGGATCTGGATTTGCAGTATCCAGTGTTCGTGATTTATCTGTTTCCCGACAGCCTGATGTTGGGTTACCAGATTTCATTGAATTACTGTCTTTGCTATCCAAGCTATACGCAATGGGCTTTGAAACAAGAGGAACATTATTGCCACCTGTTCCATAGACTGCTGCCACTGTGGGTGCAACTTTCAGTGGTCCGTTATATCTGCAATCCTTACCGTGATTATCAAACAGTACAGGCTGATTTTCTCCCCTTGTTCCGGCGGCTGATGTAATTGTTGGGCAAAAACTTTCACTAATATTCCTACCCTCTTGCTGATTTCTCATAACAATGGGAAGATTCCCACCCATGCTTGCTCTTAATGTAGTTGTTATATTTTCGGTAATATCCATGCGATTTCCACCTTGGTCATTTAAACAAAACATTGGTTCTGTAACAAAGGTCTGCGTCTGTATATTCTGTGTTTCCATCAACGCACCCGAACGATTTTCAAGATCAATTCCTTCATCCCTTTGATTAATGCCATAAGATTTCATGTAGTTCATACTTGATAGACTGCTATCATCTGCCTGTGTAATTCCGGCTTGTATTTCCAATGCTGTTTTTAATTGTTTAGGCAACTCCTTTTCCCTGGATTTTGCTCTTCTAAGTATTCCCAAGCAAGCGGTCTTGCTCAAATAGTATTTGGGGAGCGGCGTGTCCTCCAAAATCTGCGACAAGAAAGATTCTTTTGCGTCTTTGGGCGACACCCCAGTATTGAGCATCCAGAACTCTCCAAGCAAGGGAGAATTCTCCTCCCAAAATGCACCCAGCAGGTTTCCATACCCCTCCCGCAGGTCTAGGTACAGATACGGTGTGGTCTGCAATTCCAATGGTTTCTTCAAGAACCGCTTTGAAATCTTCTCCGTTTCCCGAGGAGAAAGCTCCGGGGACATTTTCCCAAACGAAGAATCGAGGTCGAATAAGGTCATTTGCTTTTCCGTCTTTTCCATCGGCATACCTCATTTCTTTTGTTATTCTAATCTGCTCCATAAAGAGTCCCGAACGTTCACCCTCAAGTCCTGCTCTTTTTCCTGCTACAGATAAGTCCTGACAAGGTGAGCCTCCACAAATAATATCCACAACAGGAAGCTTGCTACCATCAAGCTTTGTAATGTCACCAACATGGAGCATTTTGGGGAAACGAATTCTTGTAACTTGGATGGGAAAACTTTCGATTTCACTGGCCCACAGAGGAACAATTCCGTTGTGAACTGCGGCAAGGGGAAATCCGCCAATCCCATCAAAAAGGCTTCCCATTGTAAACATTCAAATCATCTCCATTCTATAAGCACTTTCCTTTCTACTTCGCCACCCCTTGAACAATGGTTCTAGTTGTATTTACTGCGGCTTGAGCCGTATATACCGCACTCATGACATTTGCTTTTGTTGAAGTATCCAAACCAAATGCCCCTGCAATTCTTGGAATTTCACCGGCGGACAGCATAAGTCCCAAACCCAGTAATGCATTGTCTTTTAATACCATTAGTCCCGCCGTAAGTATGGTTGCTTGCAAAAAAGCTGTTAAGCAAAGTCCTATAATCTGTTTGCACCACCCTATAAATCCATCTAAATATCCACGGGGAACAGAGAACATATATAGGCTTCCAACGGCTATTTGAATGAGCAAAATACCGCCACGCTTGAGATTTGCGAAAAATACTTTTATCACCGCATATCCCATAAGAATTATCGTGAACAAGCCCATAATAGGTGAAGTAACATCTGCCATGCCTCCAAAAACATTAGATCTACCAACAGCATCAATATTCCCCGCACTGCTTAATCCAGTTATAATGCTGTTAGCTAAATCACTAATTCCATTTGCATGGCCCGTAATTCCTGTAGTAAAGCTTCCTTGTAAATTCACCGATAACTTATACAGTTCTATTGGGGCAACGGTAAAAAGGCTTACCGCCATAAACCCTTTGATGGCATTTATCCCTGCATCCTTAAGGTTTCCTCGTCCGTTCTGATATTCAATTCCAGTTTCAAAACAGGACACCACAAGCCCTGTAACATAAAGAGTCCACGCAAGATAGGAAAAAAACAGCACAATGCTTTGAACCCAATTCAACTCAAATAATTCCACCCCCATATTGCCCATCAGAGCAAAAAAATCACCCAAAAAGCCTACAAGATGTCCATAAAACCAATCAATGATTTGATCCATCACATCACTGAGCAAAAAATCCCATATAAACAAAATGTTAAACCTCCTTTCCATCCAAAATAAAAAAGCATACCGTTTTCACGATATGCTTCAGGTTTGCATAAAAATGACGGAGTGCTAATTTTCCAAAAATTCCAGCTCTCCGTCATCTTCATTCATTATTTCCAATATCAGTTTTGCCCCCATTCGAAAACCTTGCGTAAATCGTTCCTCAGCATTGATACAACTGAGTTTTCCTTGTGCTGTGACAAAGTGCTGCAGTTTTTCTTTCTCCTCTGCATCCAGCAGGTTACTAAATTTTTCTTCAATCTCAGCCAATTCTTGGATGCACTTTTGATATTCACTCCCCTGTACCACTTCCTTTGATATGGGGCACAAATTTCCATTATACAACTCACTAAGTAATTTTTCTTTCTGCATTTTTCTCACCTCCTTCAGCACAACACAATAGCACAAGAAATTTATTTATGCTATATACAGAAACCAACAAATTTAAAACCAAAAGCAAGGATGTTCCCTGCTTTTGATGCTGTTCTATGATTTTTAAGACTCTGCTTCATCTAAAGCTTTTATTATAAGATCAGTAATAAATGCCTTTTGGGTTAACTGCGGGTTTTTATCAAGATGATTTTTAATCCTTAAGAAAAGTTCCTCTGATATTTGCAAAGCAAGTGTCCTCGTTTGTGGCATGCTCTTCATCTCCTTCATTTGATAGTATTCAATAATCAGCTTTTCTACATATTGGTTTAAAGTAAGTCTGCTTTCTTCTTGGCTTGCTCTTACTTTATTGTGCAACTCTATAGGAATTTTGGCACATAAACTTTTTGTTTCTTCCATAGCTTTTTCCTCCTAAATTTTTAATTTTGCAAGCAAAGCATACCCCAAAGCCTAAGTTAAAGCTATACCCAATACCAACAAGAATTGAATCAAAAACATAATTGCTTTGACACAGAAAGAATGCGATAAAATAACTTTGACTTCACTCCTTATAACTCTTAGTGAAGCCCCCCTTATTGATTACATCTTCTTAAATCATCCGTTAAGGATACTACAAAGCAAAAAGGGTAATACGCCAGTCATAGCATATTACCCTTTTTCAACAAAAAGTTATATTATGTAGTCTCTATTTTATACTGGATCTATATTATAAAAGTGGACACGAAAAGTAATTATCCATTATAATTAAGTAGACACAAAAAGGAGGTATCTACTCATGTCCACAAATAAAACTGGAAATCGGTACGATGAGGACTTTAAACGT
>JAAYQI010000029.1 GCA_012519385.1 Candidatus Epulonipiscium sp. | reverse complement strand
CCCGCAGGATTTTAAGTCCTGTGCGTCTGCCAGTTCCGCCACTCGGGCATAACACATATGGTTTTTTAAAAATACATTCCATAATGTGACTGCTTGGATATAATAACAAAAAAATGACTTGTTGTCAACACCCATTTTTTATTTTTCCTCAAAAATTATGCCCTCATCTTGCTAGGATAATTGTTTTTTTTATCGCTGTGTGATATGATGGCAAGGAAAAGCAAATATTGTCAAATGAAAGAGTTTTTGGGAATCAGGTGAAATGCCTGAACAGTCACCGCTGCTGTAAGTGTATGAAAAGCAACCATCCTTTATGGAGTCACTGTGAAATCGGGAAGACATGGCTGCTCCTGCAATGCTGCACATACATAAGTCAGAAGACCGGCTTTCATTTCTTGTTGTAAGGAGCTTTCGGTGAAAAAGAGCTTACCATAATCCGAATCAAGGCAAAGAATTTGTCTGATTCTTTTTGTGGTGTGCATTTTCGGCACACTTTTTTTGTTAATTGGGGATGATTCAAAAAGTATAAGTGAGGATTCGGCATGAAACAAAAATTAAAGCAAAAAAATTATATTGGATTTGGGGTTGGCTTATTCCTCCTTCTGATTATGCTGGCAGTTTTTACATTGTCTGTGGGAGCTATGAAATTGCCTGCCCATCACACCGCACAAATCGTTCTAGGAAAACTTACGGCACTGGGAAATGCTGCCGCAGGCGAAAACCTTCTTACTCCCTTTAAAGCCAATGAAATTGCAGTCATCTGGGAAATCCGCCTGCCAAGAGTGCTTTGCGGAATGTTTATCGGGGGGGGATTGGCTGTGGCTGGAACGGTTTTTCAAGCGATTCTTAGAAATCCTTTGGCAGACCCCTATACCTTAGGTGTTTCCACAGGGGCGGCTTTTGGTGCTTCTGTCGCTATTTTATGCAATGTGCTGTGGGCAATGGTACTGCCTGTTACGGTATGCTCTATGGCTACAGCATTAGTCACCTTGGCAGCAGTGATTGCCATAGCCCAAAAAAGCGGTGGCCTCGCCTCCCATAATCTGATTATCTCTGGCATCATTGTTGGTTCTATCCTTTCTTCTGGTATCAGCTTTCTAAAAATGATGGCAGGGGAAAATGTGAGTGCCATTGTTTTCTGGCTTATGGGTAGCCTTTCTTCCAGGCAGTGGTCTGACGTAGCTATTGTTGCACCTATTGTCACACTATGCACCCTGCTTGCATTCTACTGGGGAAAAGATTTGGATATTATGCTTTTGGGAGATGAAACTGCTCTTTCCTTAGGGGTGAATGCCAATAGAATCCGCCTGCTTTACTTAATTTTAGGAGCCTGCATCACCGCCGCCTGCGTTTCTGTCAGCGGTATCATAGGGTTTATCGGGCTGGTAGTGCCCCATATACTACGGTTTCGTTTCACACCCTATAACCGTGTATTAATTCCCCTTTCTGCCTTGGTAGGAGCCATTTTGCTGTGTTTGGCGGACAATGCCAGTAGACTCCTTTGTGCAGGAGAAATCCCCGTAGGCGTGTTAACCACCCTAATCGGAGGGCCCTTTTTTGTCTATATCTTCATAAGGAGGAAAAACTATGGTTCTTCATCCTACTGATACTATTTTGCAGGTAAATTCTCTTTGTTTTTCTTATGGAAAAAAGAAAATACTGGATAATATCTCTTTTTCTGTACCCAGAGGTGATTTTTTATCTATCATCGGCCCTAATGGTAGCGGAAAAACAACATTACTGCGGCTTTTGTGTGCCACCACTTCTCCCAATGCAGGAACCATTTTGCTAAACGCAAAGCCGATTCAAAAAATCCCCTTAAAAGAAAGAGCATTGCTCCTTGCAGTAATTCATCAAAAAGAATCCCTATCTTTTCCTTTTACCGCTATGGAAATCATTACCATGGGACTACATCCCCATTTGTCACGGTTTGAGCCACTATCTGCTACACACAAAAGGCAAATACTCCACGCTATGGAGCAAACAGATACCTTACGCTTTGCAGATACTCCCGTTACTCAGCTTAGCGGAGGTGAAATGCAGAGGGTAATGTTTGCCCGAGCCTTGGTACAAAAGCCCCAAATTTTATTTTTGGATGAGGCTATGTCAGATTTTGATATTCATGCACGGATACAGTTTCATAAGATGTTAAAAAAACTTTCCACAGAAACAGGCCTTACCGTCATTTCTGTTCATCATGATATCAATGCCGCTTACCAATTTAGTGATAAAGTGCTGGCTTTGAAAAATGGACGCATTTATGGATACGGAGCACCTTCCGATATAATGACGTCAGAATTTTTCCAAAATGTTTTTTATGTAAAGGCGGAATTGTTTCCAAAAAAAGGTTTTTTCATTTATGACAATACCAAAGAAACCAAACCCAACATCTAAACTTATTAGGAGGAAAAAATGAAAAAAATATTGACTGCTTCACTAGCACTCGTACTTTCCATGGGCATTCTTTCAGGATGCTCTAAACCAAATCAAACACCAGTTTCTTCTACCCAGCCAGAGCAGGAAGAAAGCTCACCAGCCGAAACTGCTGTTGGTGACCCTAATAAAAAAGCAATTCTTGTAGTAAGTTTTGGTACAAGCTATAACGATACCAGAGCCGTAACCATTGATGCCATAGAAAGTGAAATTGCAACTGCTTTTCCCGATTATGATGTAAAGCGTGCATTTACCAGCCAAATAATTATCAATAAATTGGCCGAAAGAGACGGCTTAGAAATTGATAACGTAGACCAAGCAATGAAACGCTTGATTGCCGAAGGGTACGGAACTGTAATATGCCAGCCTACCCACGTAATGAACGGCTTTGAATTTGATGATATGGTAGCGGAAGTATCTGCATATAAAGATAACTTTGCAGTATTAAAATTCGGCACACCTCTTTTAACTGCTTCAGAAGATTATGAAATCTTAGCACAAACCTTGAAAAAAATTATGCCCGAAACACAAGAACAAGAGGCTGTGGTATTTATGGGGCATGGTACCGACCATCCATCCAATGCCGCTTATCCTGCCTTGGCATACCAATTTCTTTTGGATGGCAACAGTAACTTCTTTGTAGGCACCGTGGAAGGTTTCCCTGAGATAGATACCATTGTTCGTTTGGCAAAAGAAAAGAATATGAAAAAAATATATCTTACCCCGTTGATGGTGGTAGCTGGAGACCATGCCAATAATGATATGGCAGGAGATGAAGACGATTCTTGGAAAACTATTTTAAAATCCGAAGGCTTTGAGGTAGAGCCTATTTTAAAAGGCTTGGGCGAATATCCAGAAATT
>JAAYQI010000254.1 GCA_012519385.1 Candidatus Epulonipiscium sp. | reverse complement strand
CTTGAGTTGGTAAAATAGAGTCATATCAAACCGATTGATCGAAATAATTAAATAGCACATATATTTCGTTGTGTCGATTTTTTACACAAAAAGCACCCTTTGACAGCGAAGGAAATAGAGAAATGTAACAGCAACCCTCGCGATTATCTAGAAAATAATGGCTATGGCCCATTATTTACTAATCGTACCAAAAGTGTATTACACCATGCGGCATGTTACATTTCTGGGCTTATTACCCTTCCTCGAGGATCAAACATGAGCAGAATTGCAGAAAATGTTCCCGGATGTGGCACATGTCGTGATTTAAGTCACTTTATCTCTTCCTCACCTTGGGACTCAACTGATGTTATGAGATTAACCCGGTTCAATGCGATAGAACTTCTTGGACCTGGGGGTTCAATAATTTTTGATGAGTCCGGGCAACAAAAGTACGGACCAGACTCAGTTGGTACATCTAACCAGTACTTGGGAACTCTCGGCCATACCTGTATTGCACAGGTTGGAGTTTTTGCTTCGTATTGTTCAGATTCTCTCTCTGCTTTGATTGACTATCGACTTTTTTAGCCGAATCATGGTTAAATAATCATGAGAAGAGCCTGAAAGCAGGAGTCCCACTTGAACGAATGGAACATAAAACAAAACCTGAATTAGCGTTAGAAATGCTTGATTCCTTCATTTCAGAAGAAATCCCGTTTCAATTTATTCAAGCTGATGGATTGTATGGAAACGATTCCAAATTCATTTCCGGGTTATATGATCGTGGTGTTTCATTTATTTGCGACATTCCGAGCAATACTCATGTTTACATTACCAAACCAGAACTGGTAATCCCTGAAAGACAAGGTAAGAGAGGTAGGTATCCTACAAAACTCAAAGTTCGCAACACATCCCCAGTTGAGGTCAGATGGTTGGCAGAAATCCAAAAAACCTGGGATTCAGTTGACATCCGGTTAACCGACCGAGGAATGAAAACAGTTCAATGTGCAGATTTGATTGTTTGGAGACGACATAATGGACTACCTGTAGATTTACCCATCAGAATGATCATGATTCGTGACCCTGAAGAGGAAATGATACGGTTTGCATTTACAAATTTTTTAAATGAGGATTTGGCAGATATCGTGAAAAATCAGGCAAAAAGATATTGGATTGAAAGAAATTTTGAAGATGCCAAGGGATTGTGTGACCTTGACAGTTTTAGAGGAAGGAATTGGATGGCATGGCATCATCATGTTGCATTGTCTGCAATTGCTATGTTATTTATCTTGAAGATTCAGCAGTATTTCTCTAAAAAGTCGATATTTGTGTCATTAAATCAGGTGGTTTCAATCGTTCGACATAAAAACCCATTAAGGAAACTTTCTACAGCAGAACTTGCTGATTCGATAAATAATGTCAATAAAATGAGAACAAGGTCATGGATAGGAAAGATGAAACAATGCTTAAAAAGGAAGGCAGAAAATACGGCCAATTGGATAACCAATTTGATTGAGACCCGGTCTGAACTGAGTATTTAGTTCATTAGAACTACAATATCTCCATTGTGTACCGTAAGGTATCGATAAATCCAATATTTTGGTACAGTTTGAATTTTTTTTACCCCTCTGGGATAGGGTTTTGGTAGCATTTCCTATTCAACCATTGTCGTTCATCATATTCTGGATACGAAATAGATCTATTTCGAGTTGAAAAACGTGCGCCAGTTTTTTATTTTACCAACTCAAG
>JAAYQI010000253.1 GCA_012519385.1 Candidatus Epulonipiscium sp. | reverse complement strand
ATCAGATTATTTCGGTGACGGCATATGACCAGCTTTTTTATTTGGTGAAAAATAAGGATACATATCTATATCAAAATAAAAAGGCATCAGAGTTACTTACTATGATAGCCAAGGATTACGGACTGCAAACAGGGCATGTAACGGATACGGGCTGGGTGATTCCTTATCGTATTGAAGAAGGAAAGACTCTGATGGGTATGATTCATACGGCACTGGAAATTACAAAAGAACATACGGGAAAATCCTTTTATTTACTGAATTTAGAAGGAAAGCTATCTATCAGGAGTAAAAAAGAACTGGAACTGCCCATATATATTCGCCCCAATGGTCAAATAAAAGATTTTTTTTATGCGACGGATATATCACAACATACATATAACACGGTACGATTATTTCAAGCGGGCAGACTGGAAGCGGAACGACTTGCTTTTGAAGCAAAAAACAATGACAAAATAAAAGAATGGGGACGACTGCAATACTACGAGCACGTTGACCACAAATTGACACAAGCACAACTAAAGGCTATGGCTGACACCATATTGTCACAACATTGCAAGGTGGAAAGAACATTACAAGTAGAGATTTTGAACCCTCCTGAACAGATACAGGCGGGCAATTCTATTATTTTAGAAATACCTGACATGGCAGAGTTTAGCCTGAAGGGAAGCTGTTTTATTGAAAAAACAACGACATATTATGCTGACGGGGAAAGTCGTATCAAAATGCAGATTGTTTTATAAAGGATAAAGGAGTGAATACAGGTGAAAAGTATGGAGGCTTTTTTTAAATCCGAAGATTGTTTACCTAAGAATAAAAAGATTTTTGTTTCTGACAGATTTGTAGACCAAAATGAGCAGGTGCTTTTATGGGAGATAGCTGCAATTACGGAAGAAAAAAATGCTATGGTAAGACAAGAAAGTGCTTCACAGATGGAGTATTATGCAAAGTTATGTGTGGAGTGTGTTGTTTTTCCTGATTTAAAAGATAAAAAGCTATGGCAAAGCTATGATGCTTCAAAACCAGAGGATGCATTAAGAAAAATGTTATATATGGGTGAATATATGACACTGATACAAGAAATTAGGAGTTTAAATGGTTTTGAAAAAAGAGCGTTTGCGTTAAAAGAAAAAGCAAAAAACTGATTCAGGAGGGTGAAGGGGCATATGCTGCCTACGCTCTCCGTAATTACCATATATTGCCAAATCAACTGATAAAAATGTCTCTCCGTGAAAGGATGTTTTTATACGCTGTGATTGAGCAGGAATTGGAAGAAAGAAAAAATATATTGGAAAGAATGAAAAAGCAAAGGAGGGGAGGATAAATGGAGCAAAGGGAAGCAGAGCAATGGATTTCCATTTGGGATATTTTTAATGAAGTGGCAGAAAGCTTATTTTGGATGATAAGCATGAGCCAAGAGTTTTTTTTCATGGATACGGAGGAGAAAACTTCTACCTTTTTTTTACCTGATATGGATGTGAAAGAAACATCTGAAACAGAGAAAAGAAGGGAAGAAAATTTTTTTGAAAAAAGCTACGAGTATGTTTCAGTTCTGAAGCTATTAAATAAGCAAAATGATATACAAAATTTTATTCAAAACAATACACAAAATGATGTACAAAATAATGCACAAAATGAGATGTATAAAGAAAATATCACTTTTCCTAGGGAGCTCCAAAAGGAGTGTTTGGAACGTTATGCAACATTTTTTATGGAAAAAAACGAGAATAGAGAAGAAATAGATATATTAGGGCGACAAGAGGATACCTATTCTCAAAATAATTATTTTTTAAAAGAAGATATGCTTTTTGGTGAAAAGGAATATTATATATCCATTTTGGAGCAATTTCAGCAAGGAATGGAAAGTGATATGGACTGGAAACAAGACGAACAGCTTGAGGAAGGCTCTATCTTCCCTACTATGGCGTCAAAAGGTTCCTCTTATGTTGATATTGAGGAGATTATGGCCGAAATCACCCAAAGGTTATTAGAAGAAAGAAGCAGAAGCAAAAAAAAGGTGGAAAGGTGGAGATATAATGCTGGAAGCTATTAAATTAGCAGCGTTAGATGCATTGGACAGAGAAAATATGTCGGATTTCTGCTATGGGACTGTAACAGGAATAAATCCATTACGGATTATGCTAGAACAAAAAATAGAACTCACAGAGCAATTTTTGAGTATTACGCAAAGGGTAACAGATTATGAAATTTCTGGGCGAATTAGCTTACAAGGAAGCTCAGAGTATTCTTTTTTGGCAGAAGTGAAAAATCATTTATGTGTAGGGGACAAGGTTTTATTATGTAAAGCAATGGGTGGGCAGCAATATGCTGTAGTGGACCGCTTGGCAGGGGAGGAATAGTATGGTACCGCAGAATGAAGGATATGATTTTACCGAGCAGATTCCCGTGAGGCAAATTCCTACGAATACCTACAAACTCAGAGTAGCAGAAGAAGAAATTAGAGGAAACATTGATGGATTGGAAGCCATGAAGCAGGCCATTTACAAAATACTTGCTACGCAAAGATATGAATATAGCATTTATGATTGGAATTACGGCATTGAATTAAAGGATTTAATAGGAAAACCAAAAAGCTATGTGATACCTGAAGTGAAAAAAAGAATTTGCGAAGCCTTGCTGGAGGACGACAGAGTGCAGGAGGTAACGGATTTTGATTTTACAAGTGAGGGAAATTGTTTAACTGTCTTTTTTGTTGTAAAAACGATATTTGGAGAGATTTTGGCAGAGAAAGGAGTTGAATTTTGATGTATCCCAGTTATGAAGAATTAATGGAAAGAAAGTTAGCACAAATTGTTGATAAGCGTGACAAAAGGCAGGGAAGTATTATATTTGATGCGCTGGCCCCTAATGCTGCAGAAACAGCAATGTTTTATACAGAGCTTGAATTTTTGAAAAACAGAACCTATGCCGATACTGCACAGGGAAACGACTTAACTAGGAGATGTGCTGAGCGAGGAGTCTATCGAAAGCCAGCAACCAAAGCCATTTTTTTAGGGAAGTTTGTGGACAAAAATGGAAATGGCATTAGCATACCAATAGGAAGTAGATTTCATCTGGAGGAGCTAAATTACGAGGTAATTTCCCCTAAGGAAACTTTAGGGGAATACTATGTGGAATGTGAAACAGAGGGTATCATTGGAAATACTTATTTAGGGAATTTAGTACCTATGGAATACATAGAAGGACTGGCACAAGCAAGCTTGATAGAACTGTTGACGGATGGAGAAGATGAGGAAAGCGACGAGGAATTGCGAAAAAGATATTTATCTAGTTTTGCCACAGATGCTTTTGGTGGAAATATTGCAGACTACAAAAGAAAAATTTCTGCACTGGACGGGGTTGGAGGTGTAAAGATTTATCCTGTTTGGAACGGGGGAGGTACTGTTAAGGTGGTTATTTTGGATAGCGGGTATCGAAAAGCCACAGAAACGGAAATCCAAATTTTACAACAAAAAATTGACCCTCAGAAAAAGGGAATGGGAGAAGGTATTGCACCTATCGGGCATAAGGTGACGGTAGATACGGTTGAGGAAGTTTTTTGCAACGTTCGTATGCAGGTTATTT
>JAAYQI010000028.1 GCA_012519385.1 Candidatus Epulonipiscium sp. | reverse complement strand
GATCCTCCCCATCTTCATTGGTAAGGGCACGGATATCTTTTTGCAGTACAGAAAGATTTGCCTGTGCAAACATTTTTGGCGTAACATCTTTCGCTTCCACATAACCATTAAAAGGAATTTCATGCTCCACTACTTCCAAAACGCTGTCTTCCTTATCTCCCACATAGAGGGTAGACACCTTTGCATTTCCCCGAATCAAAACCTTACCCTCCATAGGGCGTACTTCCTTATCGGTGATTCTTACATCGCTCAACAAAATTTCTCCGATGTTGGGTTTTCCCGAAGTAAGAGCCAATTCCTCCTTAATCGCAAACCTGTCCTTTTTATGTTCCACGGTATGGTTTACTGTCATACTATCATTTAGCACCTGCAAGTCGGGCATATTGTTTACTGCCATTACGGCTTCCCCTTGAAATTGGTTTTCCGCATTGGCCAAAACCGTAATCAATGCTCGTACTCCTATTTTTCTGTCATTTATCAGATTAGTGTCTAAATCGGAAACGATAGCCGTCAACTGCACATTTGCTTCTGGTGCTATTCCTTCCATATGTATCGTGTCTTCAAAAGGTAATGATGATTCCATAGCATAAATGGCTCTATCTTCCCTTGCTGCCCGATATAGCAAATCAATCAAAAGATTGCCGGAAAAACTCACCATGCTTTCATTCACTCTTACATCCCCTATAAGGGCTTCTCCCCCTGAACGCAGTATCACATTTATATCAGGTTTGCTATCCGGTACAATAATGTCGCCTTCTACCAATACTTGTGTGGACTGACTTCCTGCTTGATTATCTAAAACAATTCTCTCTTTTACCAAATCCAACGGCATATAAACTCTCCTTTACCTTTGTCTATACAGTAAGATATGAGTTTTGCAGGGTTTTATGACACAAATTCGTTGAGAAAAAGAAAATTTTATTTCTACAAATCCCTTCCACTTATTAACATTTATCTCGTCCTTCTTTTAAAAAACTAAAAAAACGGACTTCTTATAGGAAAGAAATCCGTTTTTATCCGTATCATGAAATGGGATAGCCCTTTCATGCTTTTATATATTTTTTTCGTTCCGCTTCATAGGCCTGATACGTAGTATCATCAAAACATACCATAAGAACCTGCTCCATTTGCTGGTCATTCTCTAAGAATGATACGATTTCACGTACTGCAATGGAAGCCGCCAGTTCCACAGGAAAGCGGTATACTCCTGTACTAATAGACGGAAATGCAATGGTAGTTATTTCATGTTGCCTTGCCAGTTGTAAGCAATTTTTATAGCAGTTTGCCAAAAGTTCTTCTTCTCCCCAATTCCCGCCACGCCAAATAGGCCCTGGAGTGTGGATTACATATTGTGCTTTTAGCTTATAGCCTCCTGTCAGCTTTGCTTCCCCTGTTTTGCAACCGCCAAGTGTTTCACATTCCAGCAACAATTCTGGACCTGCCGCCCGATGAATTGCACCGTCCACACCTCCTCCACCCAAAAGCGAGGTGTTGGCTGCATTTACAATGGCTTGCGTCTTTGCTCTGACAATGTCGCCCTTTGTGACATAAAATCTCTCCATACCTATCCCTCCTTCATGCCTATTGTATCCTGTTTCTCCCATGCCGTAAAGGCATTTTCCAAAAGTTTTTAATTGGAATTTTTTCTAATTTTCTTAATTTCCTCATTATTGGCATTAAGGCAAAAACCTATGCTCCATTGTATCTGTTTTCCTTATAAAATGTTCCTGGTATTACGG
>JAAYQI010000252.1 GCA_012519385.1 Candidatus Epulonipiscium sp. | reverse complement strand
CTGCAAAAGTCAGCTTACTTTAAATTATAAACATTGAAGGCGAGTGGAAGAAATGGATGATTATAAAAAAATATATATGGATTTTGAGAAGCATTTGCTGGAGGATGAACAGCCTTCTGATTATTTCAACCGAATATTCCAAGGTAACAGCTTTGCGGATAAGCATCCCTTTAACATACTCAACAAGTTAAAGCACATCCAACAATCTCCAAAATATCATCCCGAGGGCAGCGTTTGGAATCATACAATGCTGGTTATTGATTATGCCGCATTAAAAAAAGACCAAAGCTCTAATCCGAAATTTTTCATGTGGGCCGCCCTATTACATGATCTGGGGAAAATTCCAGCCACAAAAATAAAAAAAGACAGAGTTACAGCATATGACCATGACAGGCTGGGAGAAAAATTAGCAATTGATTTTTTAGAAGCCATAGATGCTGATAAAGATACTATTTATGCCGTATCCAAAATGGTTCGCTGGCATATGCAGATTCTGTATTTATTAAAGGATTTACCTTTTGCCGATATTAGAACAATGCTGAAGGAAGTACAATTGGATGATATCGCGCTTCTTTCTCTTTGTGACAGACTTGGCAGAGGAAATATATCTCCAAGCTGTCAGCTGGAAGAAGAAAAAAACGTCCGATTATTTATAGAAAAATGCAAACAAACTTAACTTCATTTTTTCTTTTTCTTCTCCTCTTCGGCCTTCTGTTTAATACTTTTAACGAGGCCTTCAAGGTCATCCATAATGACCTTGGTTTTTATACCTGTCAGATTGGAATTTTTTGAAGCAACCACATCTTTTAACTCTTTTATACTCTGGTCTAATTGTACCTTCATGTCCGGGTCTATTTGTATAGCTGTCGGCAGTACTGAATCCCATGTTTGTGATATATTTTCCATGTCCATTGCAGCAACATCCCATTTGATCATTTTAGAAGCTACATCCAGATGCCTTATATAATACTTAAGCTTAAATAAATCCGGCGGTACATTACTCTTAAATAATTGCATAAACTTGGGCATATATTTCGTTATTTCTATTGAAGCATTAATAATAGTAAGGTCTTCCTGATTATCTTTAATGATCGGATCGATTTCTTTTAAAATCTCTTCCGGTTTTTTTCCCTCCATAGGAGAGCTTTTTTGACTTCCCTGGCTGTCACTGTATTCCTGAGTACCACCTTGACCTTCTTTTCCACCACCTTGGGTCTGCAGCTGTTGTTTTTCTTGTTCCGAAGGCTGTTGCTCTGTTTGCTGTTGACCGGTATCTGATTTTTGTTCTCCGCCGGAAGATGACTTAGGTGAATTCATTGTTTTGGTAATCAAATAATCTATTAATACATTTAAATCCTTAACAAAATTATCTACATCATCTTGCGGAACACCCTGTTTTTTTAAATTTGGATATAAATCATTCCACTTATTTTGAAGATTTTTAACCTTATCTAAACTTTTACTCCAATCCTTAGATATGGCAGCTTTGACAACATCGTCTGTCATCTCTTGCACCTGCTCTAATAACGGAGGCATTTCCTGACTTTTATCCTCACTTTTTTTCTCTTCTTTACCTTTGCATCCAAAAAAAAATATCGAAAATAATAACAAAATTAAAATATATATATTTATTTTTTTTCTCATATAAACACCTCTCTGAATAAGTACTTTTGCAGCATTCTGCAAAAGTATCTTTAATTATTCATTATAAATCACTAATTTGGGGAAACTTTAATTATAAGATTTCCTTATTCATTAGTATTTATAGTATTTAATAAAGTTATTCTATTAGT
>JAAYQI010000251.1 GCA_012519385.1 Candidatus Epulonipiscium sp. | reverse complement strand
CTCCTTTTTCACTGTTTCCTGATTTGTTTCTTTTGGAATTTGCGGCTGCTTTTGCTCCTGCTTATTTCGAAATACAGTAATATCCGCCCTTTGCACCAAAGTAAGTAGCGTGCTTCCTAGCTGATGTAGCTTTTCTGGTGGGGTTTGATATGCAATGGCCTCTTTGATATTCGTACGAAGCTGCTGTGTGTACTCCGTTTGGATAAAAGATAATGCCATTGTAATGGCAACAATCATCATTGTCACATATGTACGAAATAGGAAAAAAGCTTTGTTCTCCTCGCTTGGCTGTCGGCTGTTTTCCCTTCGCCTTTTAGAATATTGCAGTGCTTCTCTCCTTCTGCGAATCCTTTCTTTTTCGCCCACAAAATCTCCTCCTTTTTTCAAAGTATATGAAGCTCTGTGGACAAATAGACCCTATCCCAAAAACAAGAAAGAAAAATTTTTTGACCCCAAAATTATCATATCCTATTGCCATATGGCCCCCCATATTGTTCTATCATAATTTTTGCCAAACGAGCGTCAGGCTTTGTAATTTTTATCGGGAACTCTAATTTTTTTTCATAAATCCACATTTATAAACACTCCTTTCCGGAAAGGGAATTATTAAAACTTGCCTGCCATGGCCAAGGGTCATCTTTCCACTGCCAGTTAGATGTGTTTGTAGCAAAACTGCGGAAGGAGCATAATGGCCCAAAGTTTTCTTCATAGTGTGCTCTTACTCTCTCTGCCGCTTCAATTACTTGATTGTATGCGGCAATGGCTTCTGCATCTGTAGGATGTGTGTTTAAATATAACCCTAAATCTACAGCCATAAAGTCCAAACTGGTTAAATTGTTTAATACTTCATCTCTATCCATTTTTAGCCCTCCTTTACTGGAATATTCTTAAATTTGCACCAGCTACATATGGTTTTACTAAGCTAGGGAATGCCGTGCCACACACAAGACTTTGCTCCGCCGCCATGGTTACTGCATCGGGCTGATAGGGCACATAGGCTTGCGCCAATCCTATGGCATCTATCACACAGGTATTGCAATCTTCTCTGACTGTTCTGGATGCAGGAGTACTTACTACAGTTCTATCCACTCTCACAGGAGGTTGATTCATAGGAATCATCGGCTCTAACTCTGGTAACTCTGGCAATAGCATATTCTCTCTTAATTGAATTTCTTCTGATTGTTTGGCTGTATTTTGCTTCCCTTTTTGGTTCGCTGAATTCCATCTCAATTCGTCGCAGTCTAAGCATCTTCCAATAAAGTCTCTGCACATTTCTTTCATAAAACAAACTCCTCCTTTTTTACCTTATACAATACTTATTCTATGTAATAGGAACATTTTGGTGTTTGGCCATTGAAAGGGATATATTTCACTTTTTATTTTCCTATAATCCGTGTATACTGAAAAAAAGGGGTGAACAAGCATATGATACTAGGCATAGGAACCGATACTATAGAAATCCATCGTATAGAAACTGCTATTTCAAAAGAAAGTTTTTTAAAACGGTATTTTACCGAAAAGGAAATTGCTATGTATCTTGACAGGGGGAAAAAAGCTCAGGTTTTGGCAGCAAATTTTGCAGCTAAAGAAGCTGTTGCCAAAGCTTTGGGTACAGGATTTTTCCACTTTTCTCCTATCGACATGGAAATACTCCGAAATGAAAAAGGAGCACCTTTTGTACTCCTTTATGGAAATTGCAAAAACTTTGCTTCGCAAATGGGTGTTCAAACCATTCACATTTCTCTCTCTCATAACAAAACTCATGCTATTGCATTCGCCGTGGCAGAAGGTATGCCTTAAAATTTGGAATACTAGCCTGAGTCTTCTGGTAATCATATAAAAAAGGGAATGGAAGCATTCTTGCTTCATTCCCTTTTTCATTGCTAATCATTATAACTGTCTCTTGTAACTTTTCGTAAATCTTCTTATCACTGCACTTCATTCATTACTAAAATATCCTTTTCTCGTAAAACAACTTGCCCTTTTGGAATAATAATTTCATCCGAACGTAAAATCATTATAATCAGTTTATCCTGTTCTAAGTAAATTTCAGAAATTGCTTTACCAACCCATTCATGCCCTTTTCGCAGTAATAATTCAGATAATTTCACATCTTCTGTGTTAACCCATTCCTTAGCACTTAGTATCAAGGTATCTCCCTCTTCTACCACAGTACCTCCTTTGGGTACAATATTTTGCGTTCCCCGAATTAATAATAACAAAAGTGTTTCTGGCGGCAACAAAATATCTTCAATTTTATTACCCAACCATGGATGCCCCTTTTTAATTGTAAATTGGATGTATTGAACGGGCATATCTTCCGTATAGTCTGTAAATGTTTTCAAAACATCCTCGTCAGCATCTATCATATCTAGTTTTTTTGCCATATACGGAATCAAAGAGCCTTGTATCAGAATGGAGAATAAAACGATGAAAAAAGTAATGTGAAATACATCATAACTGGTAGACACAGGACTAATTTTAGCCAAAGCAGCAAATACGATGGAAGCTGCACCTCTTAGCCCTCCCCAAGAGATAAATAACTGCTGATTCCACTTGCATCGAAATGGTTTCATAAGTAAAAATACAGCAATAGGCCTTGCAACAAAGGTTAAAAACAAGGCAATCCATAATGCCGGCAAGGCAACCTTAGGTAGCTGAGAAGGAAAGGACAATAAGCCCAGTAAAAAGAAAATTAACATCTGCATTAATCCCGTAACGCCATCAAAAAAATGCACCAATGCTTTTTTATTCTTAATCGACCTATTCCCCAATATAATTCCCACAATATAAGCACTTAAATATCCATTTCCCCCTAATAAGGAAGGAACCGCATAAGATGATAAAGCAATCGCCAATACAAAAATAGCATCAAATCCAGATGTAGCAAAACGGAAATTTTTCAAAACCCATAAAGCAAAATAAGAAATCACAATGCCAATTACAAGGCCGTACGAAATTTGAGCAAATAGCATATAGCCCACATCTTTAGCGGCAATACCACCCCCCATAATGGTCAGCACCACAACTGTAAGCATATAAGCAAAAGGGTCATTGCTTCCGCTTTCCACTTCCAAAATAGAGGCTGTTCCATATTTTAAATTT
>JAAYQI010000250.1 GCA_012519385.1 Candidatus Epulonipiscium sp. | reverse complement strand
CGCTCAGACAAAAAAACATTTGAAACAAAAAAACGCAAAGCAGAAGCCTGGGGAGCGCAAATTGCATTGGATGACTTTGGCTCGGGATATAACACCGAATCTTCACTGCTGTATATGTCTCCTGATTATATTAAGTTGGATATGTCTATCATTCATGGAGTGGATAAGGACATTAACAGAAGGAACTTACTATCCAGTATATTGTCTTATACAAAACCACGAAATATTATCACCATCGCAGAAGGCATTGAAACGAAGGAAGAAATGGAGACGGTATTGGAGTTAGGTGTGGATTTACTACAGGGTTTCTATATTGCTAAACCTGATTTGGAAGTGAAGCAGATTCCCGAAAAAATAAAGAAAGAAATAATAGAAATCAGCAAAAATAGACTTTCATAAGTTATATTTTCACTCGAAAAGAAATTTTCGAGTGATTTTTTCAATTAGAATATGCGTAAATATTGAGAAAACTTTGGAAGAAAACTTTAAGTAAAAAGGTATTGATTTTGGGAAAACTTGATTGGAGGAGAGATGTTTATGACGAATGTATTTGAGATTGGCCCTATTCGCCCACCTAGTGAAGCAAATAGTCTTTTGCTTCGGGTAACAGAAAACTGCCCTTGGAATAAATGTAAGTTTTGTATGTTATACAAAGAAGCCAGCTTTCATACTAGAACCGTAGAGGAAGTAAAGGCGGATATTGATGCCATGGCATATTATCGGGATAGAATATTAAAACATAAGGATGGAGATGATTTTCGTCGGGATGCGTTGCTAGCGGAATATCATAGCTTGGCTACGGAGGAAGAACGATATTGCTATCAAATGGTGTTTCACTGGATGACAGAAGGGCAAAGCCACTCTATCTTTTTGCAGGATGCTAACACTATGGTGCTGCGAGCAGATAGATTAGCAGAGATTATTTCCTATATTCGTGTGAAACTGCCAGAAATCAAAAGAGTAACCTCTTATGGAAGAGCGGATACCTTATCACGCATTACAAAAGAGGATTATCAAAGACTTAGAAAGGCAGGGTTAGACCGTATTCATTCGGGATTTGAGTCTGGTTCTGACAAGGTGCTGACGCTGATTGGAAAAGGTACTACACAACAACAGCAAATAGATGGAGGGCGTAAGGTTCGAGAGGCAGGAATCGAGTTATCCATTTATTTTATGCCAGGAGCAGGCGGGAAGGAATTTTCCGAGGACAATGCGCTGGAAACGGCGAAGGTGATTTGTGCTGTGAATCCAGATTTTGTTCGGCTACGTACCTTTGTAGTGAAAAATGGCTCTTTCATGTGGGATATGAAGGAAAAAGGGGAGTTTGTGGAGTGTTCGGATATAGAAAAGCTGAAGGAAATTCGGCTGATGATTTCTAATATAAAAAATTGCACAGGAACTTTGGCAAGCGACCACATTATCAACCTTTTAGAAAGGGTAAATGGTAATCTGGGGAAAGATATTCCTGCATTACTGGAGTATATAGATGAATTTTTGAATCTGCCCCCTTTGGTGCAGAAGCAGTATCAACTGGCAAGACGAATGGGTTTTGCAGGAGATTGGAAAGATATGAACCGATTGCATCCATCGGATTTGAGTAGAATAAAACAAGTGTCAGAAAGCATTACAGATGCGCAGGAATGGGAAATAATGCTGAATCGGTATATGGATAGGTATATTTAAGCAAAAGGTAGAAGGCTTAGGAAAAGGGATGTTTGCTTTTTTTTTAGGAGACATCCCAAAAGCCTTATGGATTAAGGTAGAATCCCTTTTTTGACATTCTAATTAACTTGTATTCTATGAATTTTAGTCATAGTCCACAATAGCTTGCATACAATGTAGAAATATATTGTATTGCAGGGGGATTTCTTTGAAGACATACATTGAAGAACGTGCTATTGAAATTGCAAACTTTATGATACATTCCAATGCAACAGTGCGGGAAACTGCCAAAAAATTTGGAATAAGTAAAAGTACCGTTCACAAGGATATTACAGACCGTGTGGAAAAAATAGACCCTGAATTGGCAAAATCTGTACGCAGGGTATTGGAAGTAAACAAGGCAGAACGCCATATTCGCGGAGGAATGGCTACTAGAGAAAAATATTTACATAAACGTTAATGAAAAAATCGCCCAACCATTTTGGTTGGGCGGTTCATTTTTTTGCTAGCTTTTACAGCCTCCACACCCCATGAAGTTTCCTTCAGAGGCCAGTAAAATTAAGCTT
>JAAYQI010000249.1 GCA_012519385.1 Candidatus Epulonipiscium sp. | reverse complement strand
TCGAGAGATATCCAGAGAAAAATTAAGATTATAGAGGGAGGTGATACAAGATGACAAATAAATCTACTTTTTCTTATGACACAATCGCCATAGTGGACGAATACCTGCAGCATCTTCGAAGTAAAGGTGTTCGTGAAGAAGAGATTATTCATGCCAGGGAAAACATTTACTCTTTTTTGGCAGACGTTGGCAAAGAGGTTCATGACTTAACACTCCATGATTATTACAGTTACTTATTTAGCTATGCGCAGTAAGTGCAAGCTAGGCAAAAACACATAAAAAATAATCTTATTGTTTATTGCAGAATGCTAGTTAAAAATAGTAGAAACAAAAAACTGACTTCCCATATATTTCTGACAAATATAACGGAAGTTAAACTGGAAACATCAACTTGTAACTATTTGTAGGGGGGCATTCTGTGTCCCCTATTTTTATTTACTTGAGGTCTTATATATGTGGATGGAATACAAAGAACAAATAGACCCTGAAACAGTTTCAAACATTGAATATTTCATAGAGGAAAAAAAGAATGTGCGGGGATGGTCTGAACATACCATTGCGGCAATGCGAAGTGTTTTATATAGCTTTTTTGCAAAAATAAATAAAAAAATTGCTGATGTTACTCAGGATGATGTTATTGAGTGGCTTGACGAATACCGCATAGATGAAAAAACAGGTAAGCCTAAGAAACCAGCTACTATTAATCAGCGACTTGCTTTACTCAAGATATTCTTTATTTATGCCACTGAAGAGTTTGGCTTGAAAAACGTTCCTATCTATAAAAAATGGCGGCAAAAAGAACCGCTGTCGGTTCCACGCAGTTTATCTGAATCCGAATACAGCCAATTAAAAGCATATGTAAAAACATTAGCATTAAGAGACCGTACAATGGTTTTGATAGCCTTAGACACAGGACTTCGCGCTTCCGAATTAGTATCATTAACTACTGCTAACATTTCGCTGGAAGACCGCAGCATACAAGTACTAACAAAAGGAAAAAAAATGCGGACAACCTTTTTTAAAGAAGAAACACTTTTTGTTTTAAAGGAATTAATCGCCACTCTTCCAGAAGGAGAATCACACCTATTTCTAAACAAATATGGTAAGCCGATAAGTGATAGGTCTATGCGCAGGATATTCAACAAAATCGGTAATGAGCTAGGTTTTACTCGTAGGTTTACCCCGCATGTATGCCGTCATACTTTTGTTACTAAACTACTCGATAAAGGAGCCACGCTTACAACTGCTCGAATACTTGTCGACCATAAGAACTCAAGCACCACAAAGCGGTACGCCAAAATCTCTGCAAAAAGTCTATTGGAAGAATATGATAAATATGTGGAGTGATTATTAGTGAATAGAGAAGTTACTATTAATGAGATAATTAAAAATTGCAGTAGGTATTATACATCGAATGACACAATTGAAACATACGAACGTTATATCAGACAGTTTTTTGAGTTTTGCCCAAAGGAGATTGAGGAAATTACAAAACGTGATATAGTCAGATGGCTTGCACATTTAAGGAATAACGAAGGATTCAGCTCTCGTACTATTCATATTTGCATTGCAGCACTAAAGGCATTTTTTGAGGAGTGTTCATTTAATGAGGTAGTGGAAACAAACCCTGCACTTAAGCTTGAGTGGCCGAAACTTGAGGAGCTTGAACCAAAATCTTTAGATAATTATACTATTTTTAAGCTAAAAGAAGCAGTAAAGAAACATCCGCGTGACAGAGCAATTGTGGAAGTCCTGCACCGTACTGGTATTCGTGTAAGCGAGTTAATTAATATTCATATCGAAGATGTTTGGTGGGATGAACGTCAAATTTGGATTCGTAAAGGTAAAGGATTAAAAGAGCGCATTGTTCCTATAAGTCGCATTTGCAAGCACTATTTACAAGAGTATTTAGCAACTAGAAATGATGACAACCCATTTCTTTTTATTTCAAAAAGGAATAAGGAGTTTACCCGTCAAGGTATATATAAAATCATAAAAAAGTATTGCAAAAAAGCTGGTATTAAAGAAAATGTATACCCGCATAGATTCAGACACACTTTAATTACAGAGTTAATAAATAAAGGAGCTGATGAGGCAAAAGTCGCTGATTTAAGTGGTCATAAAAATTTAGACTCACTACAAACATATGCCAAAGCAAGTAAAACAAAATTGAAAACTGAATATGATAGAATGTAACGTACTCGTCCCCATTTAAAATATTGGAAAAGGGACCAGTAATAAGTCTTATGTTAACTTTCAGGAATTCTTAAAGAGGCTACTAACCCCATATTATATG
>JAAYQI010000248.1 GCA_012519385.1 Candidatus Epulonipiscium sp. | reverse complement strand
TTGAACAAAGCGTAAGAGTAGTGCTAAATTTTCTTCAAACTTTTCCATACAAGAAAAATAATATGCCGTCTTTTGAAAATCGGTAAAGGCATTTGCCGAAGCACCATTTTCCACAAAAGCACTAAAGGCATCTCCCCACTCTTGTTCAAATAGCTTATGCTCAATAAAATGTGCGATTCCTTGTGGCGTATTCTTTTTTTCCTTAGAACCCACTAAGCGGTATGTGATGTCGTTAGAACCAAATCGTGTACAAATAACCGCCATTTTTGATTGATAACCCATCTTAGGAATTATATAACATTTCATACCCGATGACAACTTTTTCATTATCACCGTATCTCCAAGAAACTTTTTTTCTATTGTTTTTTCCATACTTATCTCTCCTCCGCCTGCAAAAAGTAAATGGTATCTAATTGCACATTCTGTGATATTTTACAAATATCCTCTGCGGATACCCTTTCGATTTTTTTCATAAATCTCTTTTGGCTCCAATTCGTTCCCGCCAAATATTCATCTATAGCAAAGTCCATCTGTGCTGTTTGGCTATCTGTAAATTGTGCAAAGTAATTCAGTAGCCCTTCCTTAGCCGTTTCTAATCTTTGGTCGCTTACTTTTTCTTTTTGCAGTTTTTGCAATAAATTCTCTGTAATATCAATGGCCTTATCATAACAATCCGCTTCTATTCCTGCCTGCACAAATAAAATCCCCTTCAATCGGTATAAGAAGGAATTCACATAGTAGCAAAGCCCTTCTTTTTCTCGCATTTCTTCAAATAATAAAGAGGAAGAACTACCTCCCAGTAATTCGCTCAGCACCAGTAAAGAAGGAATCTCTCGGCTATGAGGAGCAATTCCTGTTGTAAATCCGATGCAAAGTCTGCTTTGCGCCACAGGCATAACTTCTTTGATTTCTTTTTTCTTTCCAGTTTGCATTTTAGGGTTCATATGAGGTAGCGTCCATAAATCCGCTTCTAGCATCTCTAAGGATTTTAACTTTTTCTCGGCTATCTTTTTTTGGTCTTCTTCGCCCATAAAAAGTACTTCAATAGATGCCTTTTTCCGTATTTTTTGATAATGCTGGTATAAATTCTTTCCGTTTATATGCTCCAAATCTTCTTCATATCCTTCTGCATACACACCAAAGGCTTCTCCTTGGCACATTTCCTCCAAACATCGGATTTTTGCATATTCTTTTTTGTTATCCTTTCTTCCTTGAATCTTTTTTCGCAAAAATCTTTTTTCTCTTTCCATCACATCCTGCGGAAATTCATTGTTGGGAGCATAAGGCTTTTGCATATCCAATAAAAATTGAATCCCTTCCTCCAATAAATCCTCATTGCATTTGATAAATTCAAAATAGAAAAAAAGAATTTGTTCATCCCCTTTTTTCAGTATGGATACATCAAATATACTGCCATACATCTCCTCCGTTTTTATAGCAACCGCTTGTTTCGAGGGGTACAAAGTACAACCGTTTTTTAGCACCTCTGCCAATAAAGAAGTTTTTGTAACATCTTCTTTCGTAAGGGGGGTACGCAGTAAAATTCCTATTACCGTTGTTTTAAACTTTTTTCCATCAAAAAAATGAAAATGCAGCTGATTTTGCTGCAACTTTTCTTCCATTTGTAGCATCATTCTCACCTCATTCATATAATATGCTATTGTCTCCCGATTCCAAAAAATCATCCATTATCCATACAAAAAAGACTGATTCTCTCACACTTTTATGAAAAAATCAGTCTATTAAAACTATGCTTTTATGTTTTTTATTTATTCTTCAGGTACACCAAAATATACAAAGCCTTTTTTTGCATCCACTGTAATTAAGGTATCATTTGGTATATAATCAATCACCTTTGTATTGCAAATAATCACAGGGATATCTAACGCCCTGCCAACAATTTCCGCATGGCAGTTTTCCACATTATCTATAGGGCCGACTATAATAGCTGAGGCACGTTTCATGTAAGGCATCCACTCATTATCTGTATTGGTAGCAACCAAAATATCGCCTTTTTTAAACTTTCTCTCTATTTCACTGCGTACTTTGATAACTCTTGCTTTTCCCGATGCTTTTTTTGTACCAATACCAATGCCTTTACAAAGCATATCTCCTATAATATCTACCCGCAGGGTATTGGTAGAGCCAGAAACGCCAACAGGTACGCCCACAGCCACAACCACAGTATCCCCATTTCTAGCGATTCCGCTTTTTACTGCACTATCCATGGCCAACTGAAACACTTCTTCTTCTTTTACAGGCTTATCGTAATATAGAGGAAGACAGCCCCATACCAAATTTAATTGCCGCCAAATCATCTTATCCGTACTGCATGCCACAATGGGGCAACATGGACGGTATTTGGATATCATTCTGGCAGTAAAGCCCGACCTTGTAACAGTACAGATGCAAGCAGTTTTCAGTTCTGCCGCTGTTGTGCAGGCAGCATAACTAATTGCGTTGGTAATATTGGTGCGTTCCGCTTTAAACTTTTTTGTAAGACTTCTGATATAGTTGATACTGCTTTCTGCCTTTAGTGCAATTTTTGCCATCATAGCTACCGCTTCAATAGGATAATCCCCTTTGGCAGTCTCTCCCGATAGCATAATGGCATCACTGCCGTCAAATATGGCATTGGCTACGTCATTAGCCTCGGCTCTGGTAGGTCTTGGGTTATTTACCATACTCTCCAGCATTTGTGTAGCGGTAATGACAGGTTTTCCGCTCTTATTGGCTCTTGCAATCAATGATTTTTGAACCAAAGGTACTTCCTCAGGAGGAATTTCCACACCTAAATCCCCTCTGGCAACCATAATGCTATCAGCCACTTCAAGGATTTCGTCAATATTATTAACACCTTCTCTATTTTCAATTTTAGCAATGATATGGATATCATTACCTCCATTTTCCTCCAAAACCTTACGGATATTAATGATATCTGCCGCAGAGCGTATAAAAGAAGCCGCAATACAGTCAAATCACATTTTAATACCAAATTTGATATCTTCAATATCTCCTACGGTTAGAGATGGCAGGTGGACAAATACATCAGG
>JAAYQI010000002.1 GCA_012519385.1 Candidatus Epulonipiscium sp. | reverse complement strand
ACATGAAGCAAATATCTAAGACCTTCATCTGCACCAGGAAGAGTACAGGAGCGAATCATAAGACCGATTAAAAGGATGAATAAACCAGGCATTAAAATCATTCTCATTTTTTCAATACCTTCAGCTACACCACGGGTAATGATAAAAATAGTTAAGGCCATAAAGATAGCTGGATAAATGATAGCACCTTGCAGTGGGAATCCGTTTGCGCCCAACATATTTAAGAAATATGCCATAGGGTCTGCGTAAATAGTTTGTGCTTCTGTGATATAACCCACTATGTATTTGATAACCCAACCGCCTACTTGCACATAATAGCACAAGATGATAAAGCCGGTCAAAACGCCCAGGGCACCTACCCATGCAAATTTTGCATTTAATTCACGAATTGCACCGATAGCATTTTTTTGGCTCTTACGTCCAAGAACGAACTCGCCTAACATAACAGTGGCGCCGATTAAGGCAACAATGATGATGTAAATAAGAATGAACGCGCCGCCTCCGCCGGAATAGGCTTTACCTGGAAACTTCCAGATGTTGCCCAAACCAACCGCTGAACCTGCAGCAGAGAGAATAAACCCTATCTTACTACCAAATTGACCACGATTTTCAGGTGTAACACTAGCATTCGACATATTACTCCTCCTAACTGAAATAAAATGAATGCCTGCTTTCTCAAATAAGCAGGTGTTTTTTTGTGCGGGAATCCGCTGGTTTAAAAACTTCCATCGTATACAGTTGTACTTTACAAATGCAATCCAAATCCATTGAATGAATCAAAGTATAATTGCAAAAATGTGAATATCGGCATAAGCCGCAGTTCAGATAAATCCCCTAAATTTATCTTACTAAGATTGAAATTAGTACTGATGTCACCACATCATTCCTACAAATGTTACAGTATGCCAATACTTATGTATGGCACTAACTGTGCGCCCCGCCACTCCTTTCTTTTGGCTGAATTGTTATTGGTAAAAGTCAACGTGTAATTTTATTATGATGGCTTATCAATACAATACACCATTTTGAATAAAATTTCAATAAAAAAAATAGGTTTTCTATTAATTTTTAATATTTTTTTTAGAACAATATATTGATTTTATATTATTAATTATTTTTTTCGATAAAAAAAACGACTGGAAGTTAAAAAACTAGGTAATAATCTATATTCATTTTATACGAAATCTATTCGATTTTTACAATCATTTTATTATTTGGTATTAAAAAAGATAATTTTTATGGTAATTAGAATTAAAATTGTTCGAGTTGTAAGACAACTTTGTACATTAAAAAGAACCTATGCAGTTTTGCAAAGGTTCTTGAGCAAAAATAGCTACAAATTAAGGCAGTGATTGTAGATTTTCATCAAAGAGTTTATAATACTGCCAATATTTTAATAGTTGAATTTCTTCCGATTGAGATTTTGTTTGGGATTGAAAGGTGTTTCCTTCTGCATCTAAAAAAATCTCATTTGCAATGACGGGTAGTTCTTTCCGCAGCTTGTTGTTGTAGTCATACAATGGAGATAATCCATCCATTCCTAGTAGTTCAATTAACATTGCACCTAGATAATTGGAACTAATCTGTTGAAAATGGTTTGGGCTTTGATTTGCATGATTTTTGGCAAGTGGAGTAATTTTTGCAGCTGCAGTATTTTCCCAAATGACATAAGGAGTTTCATAAACTCTTAATTGCTGCTCTAATGTACCGTTAATATCAATATCATAGTTCAATTTATCAAAAAATTCCATGCCATTGGAAAAGCCTGGCAGATGATCACCAAAATAAACCAACACAATAGGCTCAGGAGAGCTTGAAATATATTCCACCAAACGGCCGATTTCATGATCTACATCCTTCATACCATTAAAATAGTTATAAAGCATATTTTCTTCTTCTGCTGTCAGTTCTACAGAAGTATCGAAATTTTTTTGCGTTTCATTATATTTATTTTCATAAGGGCCATGATTTTGTATTGTCACTGTAAAGGAAAACAGAGGTTGATTGCTTTTTGCAATATGGTCTTCAAACGAGTTTATAATGGAATCCATGGTTACTGCTTCTGAGATATATCCGCCTTTATTTTGGGTTTGAGGATCAAAAGAGTCTAAAGTAATAAAGTCATCAAATCCTAAATGGCGGTATACATTTAAGCGATTATAGAACCAAGAATATCCAGGGTGGATGGCCAAAGTATCGTATCCAATTTGCTTTAGCCTTCTTGGCATGGCATCAAAGTCTTTACGAACAAAGTTATAAGAAGGCAGTGTGTTCTCCAAATATCTGGTGGGGCAGGCTGTTAAAACATCGTATTCCGTATTGGAAGTGCCGCCGCCAAAGTTTGGAACTACAATGTGGCCTGAAATGGCATCTTCACGTTGACATAATGCCTTAAAATTAGCCAGAGGGTCAATATAGCCAGTATAATCCAAATTATCATTGATGCTAAGATCGGAAAAGGCCTCACCCATAATCATAATAATATGAGGTTTGGCTACGGAGGAATCTACTTTGGCAGAAGAATTATCTAAGGTTGCCATTTTTGAAGCAGAATACCCTTCGGGCTTCTTTACTTGCAGGGTATTAAAACTATGCAAGAAGGAATAGACTAACCCTTTAGAATTATAGTGATTCACTTGAAAGTAAATATTTCCCTCAACGGGATATGCTTGATACCGTGCTTCATTGGCATATAAGACATGATTGGTGCCAAAAGAAACCATAATAACAGCAGCACATCCAATCAAACGATAGAGTGGGGTAAGGGGCTGACTGCGAAAGAAAAAAAGACTTAGCAAAACAGCAATAGCCATAGCTGCCAGAATACCTATTATAAATAACAGAAAAGAGCGATCAAAGGTCTGTAGTATAGTGATGGCTTCCCGTACCAATGTCAAATCTGTCGGCATCAAGGGGTCCTGCCTTAGCAAAATTTTAAAACGGTTGGCAATTCCCAATAATGCAAAAAAAATACCACTTGCAGTAATAGAAAATATACAATGATTGGTTAAACACCACAGAAATATCACCAATAGCCAAATGGGAAGAAAGTTTAAAAAAAATAAAGAAGGATAGGCTATTATCGTCTTAATAAATTCTTGTATAGAACCTGGTGCAATGATAAACAAAAAGAATGTGATTCCCAAAGAAGCAAAAAAAGATAAAAAGGCAGAAACAGAAAGAGGGAACACCACCTTTTTATGCTGTATAGAAAAAAGTGTCATAATAATACCTCATTTAAAAAATCTAAATTTCCGTGTATAGTAAAATAAGTCTTCATTATGGTACTGCAAATTTTGAAAAATGTAAATAGAATGTGTAAGGAAACAAAAATTTCATAGTTTTTATTCCAATAATTTAAGAAATTCTTTCGAAAAGAGTAAAAAAATAGTGTATAATAAAAAAAGTGTATTTTTTAAAAATATGCGATAAAGAAATATTATTGTAATATTTTAAGAATTTTGGTATACTACAACGGATTGCGATAGGCGATTTGGGATTTCCATACGCTTCGTAGTGTTTTAAAAAGTGTTTTTTTAAAATAAAATGATTAAAGCTAAGGGTAAAAGTAAATTTAGTTAAGGTGTGGAGAAAAAATATGAGTGAGCAAAAAAGAACAAAGAATACGAAAGCCAATCATGGTACTGCATCAAGTGGTGCAAAAAAGAAAAAGTTTAACCCAGTCGCTACGTTTTTTAAAATTGTAGTGAGCATGGTGTTGGTGTTTTGCGTTGCTGCGGGAGGTGCAGCATTTGCCTATTATAAAATTACAGGCGGAGCTCCTGGAGGCAATCAGTCAGAACCCGATAACAAAACTACTTTAGTAGATGCAATTATGAAAAAGGATATTAAGCTGAATGTAGCCATATTTGGTGTAGATGGAGACGGAACCAGAACGGATGTTATTTTTGTGGTACACTTTGACAGTGGCAAAAAGCAGACAAGCCTTGTTTCTATCCCAAGGGATACCAGAGTTACCATTGCACCTACGGTACGAGAACGGCTCAACCAAGAAGGACGCTATTATACTTCTCCTACCAAAATCAACTCTGTGCATTCTTACTCTGGCAAGGAAATGGGATGTGAAAATGCAGTACTCCAGTTGGAAGATTTATTGGGCATACAGATAGACCACTATGTAAAGGTAGATTTGGTTGCATTCCGCAAGATTGTGGATGCCATTGGCGGTGTTGAGGTAGACGTTCCGCGGGATATGAATTACGAAGACCCTTATCAGGATTTATATATTCACTTGAAGGAAGGAAAACAGCTACTGGATGGAGATAAGGCGGAACAACTGGTTCGTTTTAGAAAATATGCCAATGGTGATGTGGATCGTATTCAGGTTCAGCAATTATTTTTGAAGGAATTTGCAAAAAAGGTTTTAAGTACCGATACAATTAAGAAAAATATTTCAGACTATATCTCTACCGTTTACAACGATGTAGTGACAGATATTAACCTAGTAGATGCTTTAAAATATGTGAACTATATTAAGTTTGTAGATGTCAACGGCATTACCATGGATACCATTCCTGGGGTGGGTACGACTATCGGAGACGCTTCTTATTACGTATACGATGTTGATGGTACCCAAGAACTGGTAGACAAGGTATTTTATGGAATTGGTGTGGAAACCGAGGAAGAAGTTGGCAGCAAAGGACTGAATATTGAGGTTGCCAACGGCGGTACTGTGCAGGGATTGGCAGGAAAAGTGGGCAATATGTTACAGGAAAAAGGATATACTGTAACAAGTGTTTCTACCTACACGGGGGATAAAACCGATTACACCAGAATTATTGTGAAGGAAAAAGGAGTCGGTGACGACTTAAAGCAATATTTTGATGAAGCAAGAATTGTTGTGGATACTTCCTTACTGTCACCGGAAACAGATATTAAAATTATTATCGGGGATAAACAGCAGGGAATTTGAAACAATAAGAGAAGCATCTTTTTTGAAGGAGAGAGAGATAAGGATTTCTCGGGCTAATGCTTTGGGAAATCCTTTCTTAATTTTTTAATTGGGAGGGATTTTATGGGAGATAATAGAGAACAGTTTAGCAGAACAGAATTGCTGTTAGGGAAAGAAAAAATGCAGTTGCTTTCGGAAGCAAAGGTGGCGGTATTTGGCGTAGGTGGTGTAGGCTCTTTTGTCACAGAGGCACTGGCACGATGCGGCGTGGGGCATTTTACTTTGGTAGACAAGGATACGGTGAGTATATCTAACATCAACCGCCAGTTAATTGCCCTTTTTAGTACGGTGGGGAGATATAAAACAGAGGTGATGAAAGAACGTATCCATGACATAAACCCTGATGCCATTGTGGAGGAGCATCGGTGCTTTTATGGAAAAGAAAATGAGGACCTACTTGATTTTAGCCAATACTCTTATGTAATAGATGCTATTGATACTATTTCTTCTAAAATTTTATTGATTGAAAAAGTAAAACAGGCAGGTGTCCCTGTCATTAGCTGTATGGGGGCAGGGAATAAAGTGTATCCGACTTCTTTTGAGGTAGCAGATATATCAAAAACATCGGTTTGTCCCTTGGCTAAAGTGATGCGTAAAGAATTGAAGGATAGAGGCATCAAAGGGGTGAAAGTGGTATACTCCAAGGAGCTTCCTTTAAAGCCAGCCGCGGCTAATGAAGAATTAGCACCCGGTAAGCATCAAGTACCGGGGAGCATTTCCTTTGTACCGTCAGCGGCAGGGTTGATTTTAGCAGGCGAAGTAATCAGGGATTTGACGGGAATGTAGTAAAATTTTTCTATAATTCTTATATTTTTATAAATATGATAAAATCTCTTGAAATATAGGTATAATTCCATTAGAATGTTATGGATGTATAATTTATGGAATCAACAAGGAGGAAAGGTATGAATTTGATAAAAAAGCTGGCAGCTTTTGCTGTGAGCGGATGCCTAGTGATTTCTTTGGCAGGCTGTACAGCCAAAACACCTGAAGCTGAAGTAAAGCAGGCATTGGAAAAGGTATCACAGGCAACAAGTATGACCAGTGTCATAGATGTTGAAATGGAGGTTTCTGTCAATGACAATACTTCGGCAGAAAAGGCTCAAGTCAGTACAAATATAACATATGAACCATTTAGTGTTAAACTTGTGAATAAAAGCAGAGTGGGTACGCCTAGCGAAACTGTTACCGAAACCTATGCCGAAGGAAGCGGGGATATGGTGGCTGCCTATATGCAGTATGATAACCAATGGATGAAACAAACGTTAAAGCAAGATGCTTTTATGGATTCTTTCCAGATGTATGATACCAAAGAAAACATACAAGCGGCCCTTGAAAATGTCCCCAAATGGGAAGAGGTTTCCAGAGAAAACAAGGTAGTAACATTAAAGGGTGTCTTACCTGCAGAAAAGGTGTTTTCTGTATTGGAGGCTACCAGAGCCTTACAAGTAGTGGGCATGACAGGATTGACAAAGGAGTACTACAAAGGGGTTCCCGATGTGGAAATCACATTGCAAATAGATGAGGCAACCCATATGCCTAAGGCCTACAGTGCGGAATTAGGCAGTGTATTGCAGGTTTTGATGGATAATGTAATGGCAAGTTTTTCTGAGGATGCAGAAAATGCACAAACAGATAAGCTGGTAGTATCCAAATATAGTATCCAAGTGGAATGCTCCAATATTGGAAAAACCCAAAAGGTTACCATACCTCAAGATGCATTGAAAACAGCAGTGGATGTGGAGCAGCAGATGCAAGCCTATTCCGATGACCAAGCATTGAAAAATCAGGGGCAAGAAGCGCAAGTATCTGAGGATGCTTTGGATACTGCAACTGAATAATAAGTTCGATTAAGTTCGATTTCTTTGAAATCGAACTTTTTAATGTATCATGGTGAAGTTCCAGTACATGGTAAAACTTATAAAAACAGTAAAATAAAAATAAGGAGAAATGAGAAATGATTAGTGTAAATGATGTATCCTTACAGTATGGCGGTAGAGTGCTGTTTAAGGATGTAAATGTAAACTTTACCAAAGGCAACTGTTACGGCCTGATAGGTGCAAACGGTGCAGGAAAATCCACGTTTTTAAAAATTCTTTCTGGTGATTTGGAGCCTAATAAAGGTTCTGTGTTTTTAACTCCAGGAGAACGAATGGCTGTTTTAAAACAAGATCACTTTATGTTTGATGAATTTGAAGTGGTAAAAACTGTTTTATACGGTCACAAGCGTCTTTATGAAATTATGGAAGAAAAAGAAAAGTTATATGCCAAGGAAGACTTTAGCGACGAGGATGGGTTAAGAGTATCAGAACTTGAAGGCGAATTTGCTGAGCTGGATGGATGGACAGCCGAATCCGATGCGGAAATTTTACTGAATGGCTTAGGCATTACCAACGAATTTCATTATGTAAAAATGAAAGAATTGACAGGTAATCAAAAAGTGAAAGTGCTTTTGGCGCAGGCATTATTTGGAAACCCCGATATCCTTTTGCTGGATGAGCCTACCAACCATTTGGATTTAAAATCTATTCAATGGTTAGAAAACTTTTTAATGGACTTTGAAAATACAGTAATTGTAGTATCTCATGACCGTCATTTCCTGAATAAAGTATGTACTCATATTGCAGATATTGATTATGGAAAGATTACTATGTTTGTGGGTAACTATGATTTCTGGTATGGATATACACAGATGACACAGCGCCAGTTAAAGGATCAGAACAAGCGTGTGGAGCAAAAAATGAAGGAACTGCAAGAATTTATCCAACGCTTCAGTGCCAATGCCTCCAAATCAAAACAGGCAACCTCCAGAAAGAAACTGTTGGATAACCTTCAGATGGATACCATAAAGCCATCCTCCAGACGATATCCTTTTGTTAACTTTAAGCAAGACAGAGAAGTGGGAAATGATGTACTTGAGGTAAAGGGTATTTCCAAAACCATTGACGGCAGAAAGGTATTAAATAATGTTAGCTTTTTAGTATTGCCCAATGATAAGATTGCTTTTGTTGGAGAAGATGAAATTGCCAGAACCACATTATTCCAGATTTTAACGGGTGAGATGGAGCCTGATGAAGGTACTTTTAAATGGGGAATTACCACCAGTACTGCATATTTCCCAAAAGATAACTCCAAATATTTTGATGGATGCAATGATTCTTTAATCGAATGGCTTCGCCCATATGCAAAAGAAGGCGAAAGATATGACTCTGATATTCGTGGATGGTTAGGAAGAATGCTTTTTTCTGGTGAAGAAGCGTTAAAACAGGCAAGTGTTCTTTCTGGTGGAGAAAAGGTACGTTGTATGCTTTGTAAAATGATGATTTCTGGAGCCAATGTATTAATTATGGATGAACCTACCAACCATTTGGATCTGGAATCTATTACTGCTCTTAATGAAGGTATGATAGATTATAAGGGAACATTGCTTTTTGATTCCCATGACCATCAATTTGTTCAAACCATTGCCAACCGTATTATTGAAATATTGCCTGGAGGCATCATTGATAGACGGGAAACATTTGATGAGTACTTAGAGAACCCCGATATTGATGCAATGAGAGAAAAATTGTCTCAATAAGAGAACAAGAGCAGAAGGGCTTTTTTATTGAATGTGTCTACGTGGTGTGATATAATCATACTATAACCAGAAAATGGAGATGCTCAATAAAAGAGTTTTAATAAGTGTTTTTAGAAGTGAAGTTTTCACAGTTTTACAGGTATTCTCAATAAAAATGATACAACTTTATTTATAAAAATGGAGGTGCTTTAGAGTGGAGACAAAAGAGGCGATTTTTGGCAGACGTAGTGTTAGAAAGTATACAGATCAGCCTGTATCAGATGAAGATTTGATGGAGGTAATCAATGCGGGGTTGGTAGCACCATCGGGAATTAACCTACAGCCATGGTACTTTGTTGTGGTAAAAAGTGAGGAAAAGCTAAGGGAACTAGCTCAAATAACAGGACAGGTGTTTGGAAAATTTAAGCCTGTATTGGATAAGAGATTTGAAAAAAATCCTGAAGCTATTGATGAAACAGAAGAATTTTTAAATACCATGGGCGGGGCGAAAATCTGTATCCTGGTGTTTTTGCTAAAAGATGACTATGAAGATTATACTACTGTTGTAGAAGGCACCTCTGCCGCAATTCAGAATATGTGCTTGATGGCATATGATAAGGGATTGGCAACTTGCTGGCTTACTGCAGCATTAAGAGGAGGTGTTGGAGAAGAAATCAGAAAGAAATTTGCACCAGATAAAGGGCCATATTTGGCAATGCTGACATTAGGTTATCCTGCGGTTTCCCCTAAAATGCCTCCTAGACGAGAGGGCAGATATGTTATTATTTAATAAAAGCCCAAATAATACAGGGGAATAAGAACATACTTTTGATTTGATGAAGCGTATTTGAAGATAGGAAGCTATTTTCAAGTACGCTTTTTTTGTTGTAATGTGATAATTTTGCGATAAAATATGAAAAGTGGAATATAGATAGTGACAAATTGAAAAAGGTATGATACAATAAACAAAACTTATGTTTGCATTTTTGGGGAGGTTATTATGAGAAAAAGAATATACGTACTGATTATGTTATTAATTTCTAGCTTTACATTATCTGCCTGCCAAAATAGTGCGCAAGGTCAAGCGGAAGTACAGGGAGCAGAACAAACTTCAACTGTGGCAGTACAAGAGGAAGACGTTTCGGATGGGTTTGAAAAGGTTGTGGTGGCACAGGTGGTGGATGGGGATACCATTCGTGTTATGGCAGATGGAGAGAAAAAGACGGTGCGTTTGATTGGTATTGATACACCAGAAAGCGTACACCCAGACAAAAGTAAAAACACTGTGTTTGGAGAGGAGGCCAGTGAGTTTACCAAGGGATATTTAACACAGGGGCAGGTCATTTATCTGGAAAAGGATACCTCTGATACGGACAAATATGGAAGGCTTTTGCGTTATGTGTGGCTGGAACAGCCCCAAGACAGTTCTGATAAAGATGAAATACAGGAAAAAATGTTTAATGCTATCTTGATAAGCGAAGGCTATGCCAATGCCTATTACTACGCACCAGATACGAAGAATTATGAACTATTTAGCCAACTAGAATGGGAGGCTTATACTGCACAAGCGGGTTTGTGGGTAGATCAAGGGTTAAATGATGAATCTGTAAAAAAGAAGGATAAAAAGCAAAATACTTTGGATGTGCAACAGGAAGCGACTTATGTAGGGAACAAAAATAGCAAAAAATTTCATGTTTTAACCTGCCATAGTTTACCCAAAGAGGAGAATGCAGTTTATTTTGATGCCCGTTCAGAGGCATTGGATGCAGGATACCAACCTTGCAGCATCTGTCATCCATAAATACGAAAGAATATTTTTACCACAAAGCTTCTCACAATTCCACTTATTTTGTGAGAAGTTTTTTTCATACCTAAGTCGTAATGAGAAAAGAAGAAAAGCGTAAGGAGAAGCAATTTGCTTGACGACTGGCATCCATCATGATACTGTGATGTAGGATGAGAAAAAATGAAAGAATGTAAGGGGAATAAGCAAATGAAACATATTATTTTTGATTTAGACGGAACACTTTT
>JAAYQI010000247.1 GCA_012519385.1 Candidatus Epulonipiscium sp. | reverse complement strand
ATACTTTTCGGAGTAATAAAAATATCTGCTTCTCCTCCTGTTTTAAAGGAAGTATGATACTGCATGGGTTCATTAAGCAAAACGCTTTCAGTACCACATCCCTCTTGTAACGCTGCAATGATATCCTTCATAAATGGCCCTCCCGATTTATTCAATCCCAATGCTTTTATTAATTCTTTCATTTAATGCCCGTGCGGCATCATATCCCATCTTCTTTTGCCTGTGGTTAATAGCAGCAGATTCACAAATCACCGCAACATTTCTTCCTGGGCGGATAGGAATTGAATTACATACTACTTTATTCCCCAATATCTCAATAAATTCTTCCGAGAGGCCTAACCGTTCATAATTTTTTTTGCCGTCCCATATCTCTAAGCGTATCACCAAATCAATGTTTTGTGATAGCTTGACAGAACTCACACCAAACAGCTCTTTTACATCTATAATTCCGATTCCTCTTAATTCTATCAAATATCTTATCAATTCAGGACTTGTACCAACTAATGTTGTATGAGAGATGCGTTTGATTTCCACCGAATCATCCGCCACCAAACGATGCCCTCTTTTAATCAATTCCAGAGCTGTTTCACTTTTTCCAACACCGCTTTCGCCAATAATCAAAATGCCTTCACCATAGATATCTACCAAAACTCCATGCATGGTAACTCTTTCTGCAAGCTGCCCTTTTAACCAACGAATCAGCTCTGCCATAAAATTACTGGTAGTGTCTTTGGTACGCAATAATGGTACATCATAGGTTTCCGCATAATCCAGCATTTCAGGAAATGGCTCCAAATCTTTGCAAAGTATAATAGCAGGAACTTGAAAGGCAAAAAGCTGACGCAGTACCTTTTTTCGTACATTCAGCTCTAATTGCCGTAAATAACTATGCTCAACCCTGCCAATAATTTGCAAGCGGTCATCATCAAAATGCTCATAAAACCCCGCTAACTGCAATGCAGGTCGGTTTACTTCACTTTTGGTCAATACTCTATGTTGTAGCTTCATCTGCGGCAAAATATTTTCCAATTCAAACTCTTCCGCAATTTTTTCAATTTTAACGGAATACAACTACTCCACTTCCCTTCTATTCTATCATAATCATACCCTAATATGCACTGTTTTGCAATCTATTCTTCCCTAGGTGGGTCAGGGTGAAAAAAAGCATACACAGACTCCGCCGCTTTAATATTCATTTCCGAAACCTCTAAAAGTTCCTCAACTTCGGCGGATTTTATCTTATCAATAGAACCAAAATACTTCATCAATGCCTTTCTTCTAACCTCACCAATTCCTGGTATTTCATCCAATATAGAATGTAGCATTTTATTTTCTCTTAATTTTCTGTGATACTCAATGGCAAATCGATGCACCTCATCCTGTATTCTGGTAACCAAGCGAAACCCTTCTGATGTAAGGGGGATATACACTTCCCTATCTTGATAAATCAAGCCTCTTGTGCGATGCTTGTCATCCTTCACCATACCGCATACAGGGATACTAAGGCCAAATCTTTGTAACACAAGCTCTGCCGCTTTGACTTGTATGCTACCGCCATCCATTAATATTAAATCTGGAAATCTGGAAAATTTCTGCTCTTTTTCTGTAATATTTTCTCTTTCCTGCAAACCGTGGCGAAACCGACGTGTCAGCACTTCTTCCATGCTAGCATAATCATTGGCTCCTACTACTGTTTTTATTTTAAATTTACGATAATCACTGCGTTTTGGCCGACCATCTTCAAATACAACCATAGAACCTACCGATTCGAATCCTTGTGTATTGGATATATCGTAAGATTCGATTCTTGTTATCTTTTGAGAAAGCCCTAATGCCTTTTGTAGCTCCTCAACCGCACCAACGGTACGCTGTTCTTCTCTTTTTATTTTTTCGCCAAACTGTTCAAAAGTAATCATAGCGTTTTTCCATGCTAATTCCACCAAATTATGCTTTTCGCCTTTTTGTGGCACAGTAAGGGTAACTTTGTTTCCTCGTTTTATGGATAAATATTCTTGTAGCAGAACCTTTTCCTCTGCCAAAGGTTCCTCTTGGAGCAATATTTCTTTTGGAATAAATGCAGTTCCGCTATAAAACTGCTTCACTATCTCCGTCATAATTTCACTTCTGCTCATATGCTCGGATGCTTTTAGTGTAAAATGCTCTCTCCCCGTCATTTTTCCGTTTCGGATAAAGAAAACCTGTGCCAAGCCTTCTTCAAATGCTCGTACAAATGCAATAACATCACAGTCGCCAAGGCCTGTGTTATCCATTTTTTGCCTTTCGGAAATACGCTGAATACTTTTTATTTTATCCCGCAAAATAGCCGCCTTTTCATACTCCATGTTATCAGAAGCCTCTTGCATCAAAGCCTCCAACTGTTTTTGTATTTCATCATGCTTTCCATCTAAAAAACGGATGGCATTATCAATTAATTTTCTGTAGTCTTCTTGGGAAATTTTTTCAGCACAAGGCGCACTACATTGGCCCATGTGATAGTTCAGACAAGGACGCTCTTTTCCAATTTCTTTGGGCAAATTCTTTTTACACTTGCGAATTGGGTACAAAGTATGTAGTGTCTCCACCGTTTCTTTCACTGCCAATACATCTGTAAACGGACCATAGTACTTCGCCTTATCTTTTTCCATTCGCCGTGTAATAAACACTCGGGGGAACGCCTCATTCGTCGTAACCTTAACATAAGGATACATTTTATCGTCTTTTAGCATGATATTATAGTGGGGGCGATACTTTTTTATTAAGTTACACTCTAATATCAATGCTTCCATTTCAGAATCTGTCACAATATATTCAAATTCCTTAATATGAGGAACCATTGTCTGCACTTTTGGCGTTTGGTTCTTGGCACTTTGAAAATACTGCCTTACTCTATTTTTTAGATGAATCGCCTTTCCCACATAAATAACCTGGTCATTTTCATCTTTCATCAAATATACGCCTGGTTTTGAAGGCAATTTTTTTAATTCTTCCTGTATATCAAACATAGGCATCCTCACAAAAACGAAACTATAATTTTTTCCTACTAAAATCTTAACATATTATTATTATACCAAGAAAAGCGTGACGAAAAAATACTTTTACTGTATAATTCTTATTGAAATATAAAAGAAATTAGGTGAACCCATGAAAAATAAAAAGTCCAAGTTTTTTATTATCATTGGCTGCATCGCTCTTAGCTATTCTATTCTTACTTGTATACTAGCGCATTGTAATATCGGGACACTCTTTCCTGGTGCCTTGGGCATTATTTTTTGTGTCTATGGCTTTTTTTATGCTCAATTCAATCAATGGAGTAAAAAAGGCTTCGGAAAATATTTTATGCTTTATGCAAAGTTTGGTTTTTATGTTTGGCTGATTAGCTTTTTAGCAGTCACCGCTGTACTTATTCAAAACTCCTCCAAGGAAGGCCCCGAGGGGGCAGATGCTATTATTGTACTGGGTGCAGGTTTAAATGGGGCAGATGTAACTCCCACATTAGCTTTTCGCTTGGATAAAGCAGCAGAATATTATTTTTCTGCACAAAAAAAGCCTGTTATTGTTGTATCAGGCGGTCAAGGTTCCAATGAATTGGTTCCTGAATCTTACGCCATGAAACAATACTTATTAAAATGCAATATTCCTCCAGAAATGGTATTAGAAGAAAGCGAATCTCATAATACCCGCCAAAATTTTGAAAACTCCAAGGTTTTATTAGATTCCTACTTTCAATCCAAGCCTTATATTATCCTATATGTAACCAATGAATTTCATACCTTTCGTGCAGGCAAGTTGGCAAAAAAGGCAGGTTTTACCGCCAGTGGTGCAGGTGCAAAATCTTCACCCTATATGATTGCCAATGATTATTTCCGTGAATATTTCTCCATATTAAAATATATTGCACTAGACCATTTTTCCTAAAATTCACTTCAAAATATATTTTAAGTGTTACAACAATAAAAAAACAGTATGTCTAAATAGGTTTAAAATCCTTACCATTAGCATACTGTTTTTATTTGCGTTATAAGTTATACTATGTACTTATCTTAACACTCTTCTAGCTGTTACATAAGTTCTTGCACTATAAGCATCATTCAAGTTAGAATAAATAACACCTTTGGTTTTTCCGGAGGAAGAATGAATGTACTGCCCTCCGCCTACATAAATTCCAACATGGCTAATTCCGCCATTGCCTTCAGAATCAAAGAAAACTAAATCACCAGCAACAAGGTCACTTTTATTTACAGCAACGCCATTGGATGCCATTGCGCTAGAGCTTCTATTTAAAGAAACACCAAAGTTTTTCATAACGGCATAAACAAATCCAGAGCAATCCACACCGTTTCTTAAATCTGTACCTCCCCAAACATAAGGAGTACCTAAAAATTGAGATGCATAGGCAACTACTTGTTCACCCTTACCAGATGAATTGCTTCTAGAAGGTTTCTCACCAGTACGTATGGATACATACTCTGCACTTACATAGCCAATCACTGAATTTTCTGTGGAAATTTTCATCCACTGTGCTCCGCTTTCTAACACATTGAAAACTTCCCCATTTGATAATGTGGTTAAAATAGCGGAATCTGTAGATGCTTGTTGTCGTACTCTAAGACCGCCTGAAGCAGTCACAATTCCATATGTATTTTGTAATTGTGCTCCTGCAACCTCCACGGGAGCTTCTGCTATTTGCGGCAAATATTGAAGCAAATTTCCGCTTAAAAATTCTTTACTGATATAGGCTTGTCCGTTATTATAAGCCAACTGATACCATGCATTGTTTTGCCCGATAACAGTAATGGTATCCCCTTGATTTAAGGATTTTAAAATAGGGCTTGCTGTGCTAGCACCTTGGCGTACATTAACGCCAGAAGCATTAACAGTACCTTCTGCTCTGCTTACTTTAAAATAATCCTGGGAGATATATGCATTGTCATTCCCATCAAAAGAAACTTGAAACCAATCACCATTTTTTCCTAAAATAATTAATTCGGAATCTTTTTGACCTTGTCCCAAAACAGCTGCATCAGCAGATGCAGCAGAACGAATATTTACATTATCAGTAGTAATCTTACCAGAAACAGCCGCCATTGCCTGTGTCACACACATGGAAGTCATAATTGCTGTTATAAAAAATGTCTTCAATATTTGTCTTTGATAACGCATTAAAATCATCATCCCCACTATATATTATTAGAAATATTGTCATAAAATAAAATTATTAAAACTTTGTTACATTTATTATACGAATAATTAATATTTTTGTCAAGCCAATTCCTTCCTTACTCTTCCCTATTCAACAGTATTTTTCGACTTAATTTTTGCAAAAGAAATTTGTTTCCTATAAGAAAAATAGTGACATTTGTTTTAAATTCGTATATGCTAACAGAGATGAGGTGACTACTATGACCATTCAAAAATTAGAAGAATTGCTCAAGCGAGAAGAATCAGAAAAGCTTGATTTTAAACTGGAATTTAAGCTAAACTTGGAAAGTCAAAAAAAAGAACTTGTCAAAGATGTGTGTGCCATTGCCAACTCCAAAGGCGGCAGAGGCTATATCATATTCGGTATAAAAGATAAAACAAAGGAAGTTGTGGGAGTTACCACAGAAATATTCGATGAAGAAAGAGTACAGCAAATTATTAGTAGCCGTATAGACCCCCCTGTTCCCATACGTTTGGAAGAAGTAGAATACTTAGGGAAAAAAATAGTTGTGCTGACAATATTTAAAAGCGAGCATTTACCCCATCAAGTTTTGCAAAGCGGAACATTTTATCTGCGCAGAGGAAGCACTTCCGATATTGCCAGACGATTTGAGGTAGCTGCTATGCTGCAGGAAAATGGCCTTCTAAGCTGGGAGAGTATACTCATACACAAGGCCTCTCTAAATGATTTGGATTGGAATTTGCTTCGCAGCACTGTGTCTAAAAACTTGCGTATCAAAAATAAAACTTCCCTAATACATCTGGAATCTCTAGGGATACTGGGAAAAGAAAATAACAATAGCACATTTTTCCCTACCGCAGGTGGACTTTTGCTATTCGGAAAAAAACCGCAAAACTTTTTTCTTGCATCAGGGATTCAGATAGAAAAGGATAGATCTACTTTGTTATTGGAAGGGAATCTTTTCAGTATATTGCAGCAAGCCTATCAACATTTGGAGCTGATTCTAACAGAATTTCATTATCCCACATCCGCTGTGTTTGAATCCGTATTTAATGCAGTTGCCCATCGGGATTATTGGGATATGTCACGCCAAATTACCATTACCATCCACCCCAAAAAGGTTGAGATTACAAACCCCGGTGCTGTTCCTAAAACAAGCGGTGCCATTCATCTGGAGGATGGCTTAGTCCCCCTACGGCGGAATCCTTGGTTATATCAAAAATTGCTATCTCTTAGCAAAATAGAAGATACTTCTACACTCCTTACAGGAATCCGTAATATCCAAAACAGTTTTCCCACCTTGGAAAATTCCGTAAAATTTATCAACCTTCCTAAGAAGAACCTATTTAAAGTAGTTCTTCCTGGCACATCAGAATGGAGAAAAGCAATGGAACCTGCTCTCGCTCTTAATAAAGAAGAATAAAAAAGAACTGTAGTAACAAAAAAAGCACAGTGCCTGAATTTTTCAGACTGTGCTTTTTCAATTTCTCATATTCTTTTATAGATATTTATAGATAAAAACTTTTTAATCTGCTTACAGTACTTTTTCTGTAACAATTTGGTAAACATAATCTGCCTGCTGGCTAATCCTATCATATGCATTGGTACCAGTTATAATAGCATCCATATAGGAGGGTTTCTTTTTCAATGCGTCTTCCAGTTCTTCCTCGGTAATATATCCTTCTGCTACCGCATCTAAAATACCATCAATAATAAGGATATCACACTCTCCCGTATCCATAATTT
>JAAYQI010000246.1 GCA_012519385.1 Candidatus Epulonipiscium sp. | reverse complement strand
GTAGACAATTTCTTTAACATCTTTATAAGAAAGTCCAATATTAACATCGCCTTGTGCTTGTATTGCTTGAGAATTATTTCCTATCTTTTGACTCATCTTTGACCCCTATATTAAAATTTCCACCAACTTGGATTCCTGCAGAATTATCACCAATTTTCTGTTTCACGGTTTTCTTCTTTATGATATGACGTGTTATAAAGAATCCTATAATAAACACACCTATACCAGAAAAGATCCATTCGATATTAGCCTTTATAAATTCCATTTTCTTTTCCTCCGAGCCATGGATGGCGAGGTTTTTTACAATCATTAGACGAGTTTTGCGCCTAACGGGTTGCGGCACCCGCCCGCTGTACCAGCAGTAATGCAAGTCTTCGAAGCTTTACGGCTGGTATGGCGGGCTGCCGCTGTTGGTGGCCTGTTAGTTGGCTATGCCATGGATGGCATTACCTTGTGAAACAAAACAAATGAAAAATTGTTATATAATTTACTCTGGTTGATACCCTACCCAAATTCATGGTTGATTTTAGATCATATAGGTGCATGTTGTTGAATTTTTTTTGACATATTCATTTTTTTTATGAATTGCGTGGATGTAATTAATCGCCATTGTTCTATTACTAATTGCCATTTTTTTCAAAAATATCAATCCAGCATTCGATTACTTTCATTTGATAACAACCAAGCTTATCTCCCCCTTGGCATTTGAAGTTAAAAAGGTAGGGTTTTTCATATTGTAACTTAGCTGTAAACATGTCTTTCATTTGTTTATATTCAAGGCTATTGTTCCAGTTTGTTTTATAATTGTTCCAAAGCTTGATTATTTCTATCTTTGCATCTGCTTGGGTTATCATTATAATACCTCTGTTATAAATGTACAGTTGTTTTTTTTAGATTTTAACAAATTTTGAAGAATAGTGGTGAAATTATTCTGTAAATGTTATTAATCTATATGTGTATTTGCTAATTAATAAAAAATTATAAAGCTTTTTACTCACTATAAGCATAACAGCATTAGTATAGTAATGCACCTGTAATCTATCACCAAGAACTTTTCCTGCCATATCATTTTCTAATGTGTTTTCACCGGCAATTGGTGCAATTGATGCATCGTTATTTTTTACATACAATACTGTAAATACTGAGTTTTCTATTTCTTTATCTTGGACAATAATTATTCTCAAGGTTGAATCATTTATAGTAATAGGTTCTATATCAGAAAATTTTCCGGTTGTTTCATATATTTTATTTACCGCATCTGTTCCATTTTTTCCAGCTGGACCTTGTATACCTGGTTCACCTTGCGGCCCAACTGGGCCCTGTGGTCCTGTGGGGCCTTCAATACATGATATAGTAAGTAAAAAAGTGAAAGAAAGCAATTTAAAGTATCTCATGAAACATTCCTTTAAAACAGTTAATGTGGAAAAGAAAACCTTATTATTTAAGCAGTTAAGTATAAATTCTTATTAATCCGGTAAAAATTAATTTAAAGATTCCCCGATTTAATTTTTGAAACTTCAATTCATTCCTTTTCTTTATTTCAGGTTCCGTGTGCCAGGAAGGCACACTTTCCGCCAACTAATGGCCTACAACGGGTCGGCCCATGCCGAAGTTGCGCATAAATAACGATGCAGAATTATTGGCTGTCGAGCGAGTCTTCGAAGCTTGAAAGCCGATAATTCTGCCTACCTTAGTGTAAGCGCAATTTGGGGCGGTACTCCGCCCGGCATGGGCCTGTTGTGCGACTGTAAACTGGCATGATCTAAATCTCCCCGCCACCTCTTATTTCAGCGCGCACTCTTGGTCCTGCTTAAGAAGGCAGATGTATAGCTCTTGATTCAAGTTGGTATATTTTATCAACTATCGATTCTAACTGTTTTATTTCTTTGTCTTCAATCCCGCACCACAATTTCATATGCTTATCATATAATGCCCATTTAAGAGCATGTACGCCATTCCACGCCAAGCCTAACCAAGAAGCATAATTTGCATTTAAAATATTCTGCGTTATGTATATTTTTCCTGCGTTAACAGCACTACTTGTACCATATGCTAAAGCTAGCATTATTCTAAATCTTGGATTAAGTTGAGTTGGGATGGTGTCGATTACCGTTTCTCCAAAAGAAGCATTATTTAATTTAATTTGCTTAATTACATAGAAAGCTCTAATCATCACCTCCATAATTGTCATTGGAATACTTGTTGTAATGAATTGCCTAAAATCATAACCTTTTAGATACATATACTCAATTTGTCTTCCAAAATTCGAATCGCCAACCGGGATACCTTCAAACATTCTTAGTATCCCCATAAATGGAGCTGGAAGTCCCATGCCACGATTACCGCTTGCACTTTGAGCATTAACATCAGATAATAAATGGCCGAACATTCGGCCAAATAATTGAAAGATGTTACCTTCTGTGGTGCCTTTTGTACTTGGAAAAGTTTTTATTTGGCCATCATTTATAATTGTACAGGTTCCATTCATCATATCCCATACCCCAAAAAGGAAACCTAGTAACGGGTCATGAGAAAGTGATCTAAGTCTATGGTTGAATGGGCTTAAAGCTTTGACCGGAGCTCCAATTAAATCTGAAACCACAGAAGAATCTGGAGCCCCGATAGTATTTGCTTTGCTCAAAGCGTCACTTAAGTCTGGTGGTAAAGCTTTGTTGAAAGCTTTTTGTACCCACTGGTTGAATATACCGTTAACTTTTTTATTCCAATCAGCCGTAGGCTTCAATGGTGCTTTTACGAAAAGTATATCCAACATAGCAGCGAAAAGACCACAGGTACAAGCGATCGCATAATCCCAACTATCTAATGCGTACCGTTTATTAAAATCAGAAACATATGTACTAATTCGTTCTTCAATCTCAAGCAGCTCTTTAGGAGTTAAAATGTCATTAATCTTTATCGCACCTTTAAACCCAAGTTCAGCTTCTTCAAAAACTCTTTTTAAATGAATATGTTCAAGTACATTAGTAGAAGACATTGCATCTATATAATGTTTTTTGAGGATAGCATGTTCCTCAGTTTGTGATATGTCGTCAGCACCAAGCGTTGATAATTGTGCTTTTATAGATGATAAGTCATCTCTGATTTCATTATGAGTCTGCGTAATTTTTGTTGACCGTTTTTGAAGAAGCTTGATTGCCTTAAGTTCTTTTTGATAGTTTTCAGGTTTCATGCTGGTTTCTTTCGAGTTAACACATCAATTGTTGCCTTTATACCAGCAATTTCATCCTTGAAATATTCAGCGTTTTGCATAAGACGTTCTTGGATTTCGTAAAGCTTTTGAATAGCTAAACCAAGTGCTGCTGCGAGTTTAGCATTTTTTACTTTCTTCGTAATAGCATATCCAGCAACACCAAGTATGGCAACCGGTGCTGCAAGAACTCCTATGCCAGCGAGCATTCCACCGCCCACAATGGATCCTGCAACAGCTAATCCTGAAGTAATGCCTGCAGCAGAATATCCTGCTACACCAAGTGCACCAAGAGCTGCAAGTGAACCTGCCCCCCCTACAGAGGAACCTATTGCAGTTGCAAGTCCCTCCGTGATACCAGGTTTATCCTTTTCCAGTTTCTCAAGCACTAATTTGACCTCATTTGTAGCTTCATTCTTCATTTTTTCGATTTGATCATCGCTCATTGCTTGCATACCTTGTCCTCTTTTCTAAGTAAATTGTGAATAAAACCCGTATCTCACAAGTATAAAATGTAACTGCTCATTTGTCGACTTTTAAATTTTCCGTGCGCGCTCCTATTTTATCTTCCGGTGGCGGTCTTATTCCTCATGCCAGTTTATGTTGCACAACTTCCGATTGTACGAAAAAAAGTTCATACAATCTGCACTGTACGTTTATTCCAT
>JAAYQI010000245.1 GCA_012519385.1 Candidatus Epulonipiscium sp. | reverse complement strand
GATAACACCTTTGCATCTGCAATGGTAAACTTAACTGCAATTACCAACGATGCTAACATACCTGTTATTGTTGGCGAAAGCGGCCCTTGCAAAAATGGCGGTCTGGCTACCACAGGTATTGATTATTACAAATTAGGCTACCAAACAGGTAAAATGGCAGTAAGGGTAATTCAAGGAGAAGATGTTTCCACAATGCCAATAGAATATGCAGAAAATAACGATATCTGTATCAATCTGGATGCTGCAAAGATTCTTGGCATTGAAATCCCTCAAGATATATTAGACTCCGCTTCCATCATCATTCAAGATGGAGAGGCAACCCAAAAGTAACCGAAAAAAGTAAAACGATGCGGGGTGCCATAGGCACTCCTGCTTTTATGAATAGGTGGAGAGTTTTATGAATATTTTTACGTACATTATGTCACCCAGTTCTTTCTTTGGCGCCATTTCTCAAGGACTTTTATGGTCTGTTTTAGCAATGGGTGTTTATATTACATACCGAATACTAGATTTTGCCGATTTAACTACAGAGGGTAGCTTTCCTCTGGGGGCTGCTGTGGCAGCAAAATATATCCTTTCTGGCTATAACCCCATAGCGGCAACCTTTATTGCCATGGGATATGGCCTTTTGGCAGGGCTTATAACTGGATTTTTAAATACCAAATTAAAGATTCCAGGTTTGCTTTCAGGTATTCTTGTTATGACGGGGCTTTATTCCATTAATTTACGTATTATGGGAAAAGCCAATCTGCCATTATTAAAACAGCCAACTGTTCTCACCTTCTTTTCCGACATGGGAATGACAAATACCCGTGCAGCCATGATTTTAGGCATTATTACAGCAGTTGTTGTTATTTTACTGCTGTGGGCGCTATTTTCCACAGAACTTGGCTTTGCCATTAGAGCCACAGGTAATAACCCTCATATGATTCGTGCCTTGGGTGTAAATACGGATTTTATGACTATGCTGGGATTGATGCTCAGTAACGCCTTGATTTCTTTGGCAGGAGCTTTGATTGCACAATATAACGGCTTTGCTGATGTGGGTATGGGTACAGGTACCATTGTTATCGGCTTAGCATCTGTTATCATTGGTGAGGTGCTTTTTGGCAGGACTACAGTGGTACGAAGCCTGTTTTCTGTAGTGTGCGGTTCTATTTTATACCGCTTGATTATTGCTGCAGCATTGGAACGCCGTGGCTTTCAGCCCACAGACTTAAAACTGCTATCCTCCATTGTACTGGCAGTATGCCTTTCTCTGCCATTGGTAAAAGAAAAATATAATCGTATCGTTAATAGAAAAAATAAGGTAAAAGAATCCTCCCAAGAGCCTTCTCTTACCAAAGATGATACCCTGCTGAAGGGAGGAAATCCATCATGCTAAAAATTGAGAATATTACAAAAACATTTTCTCCTGGCACCGCTAATGAAAAGCGGGCATTAAAAGGGGTTAGCCTCCATATGAAGCCTAAGGATTTTGTAACGGTAATCGGTGGTAATGGTGCAGGCAAGTCTACCTTGCTCAATGCCATCGCAGGCATATTTTCTGTGGATAGCGGTAAAATCATCATTGACGGTAATGATGTCACAAAATTACCCGAGCATCAGCGTGCCCAATATATCGGCAGGGTATTTCAGGACCCTCGTATGGGTACCGCCACAGATATGACCATTGAAGAAAATATGTCCATGGCATTACGCCGCGGAAAAAGCAGAACCCTGAGAAAAGGCATCACCAAAAAAGAAAAAGATATGTTTCGAGAGTATCTCCATATGCTTGATTTAGGGTTGGAAAACCGTATGTCCGCCAAAGCAGGGCTATTATCAGGAGGACAGCGCCAAGCCTTGACTCTCCTTATGGCTACCATGACAAAGCCAAAGCTTCTGCTGTTAGATGAGCACACCGCAGCGCTTGACCCCAAAACAGCAAAAAAAGTTTTGGAGCTTACCAAAAAAATTATTGAAGAAGAACAGCTTACTGCGTTAATGATTACCCATAATATGAAAGATGCCTTAAAACACGGAAATCGCTTGATGATGATGCACGAAGGAAATATCCTCATCGACTTACAGGAAGAACAAAAAGCAAACCTGCAAGTAACAGATTTGCTGAAGATGTTTGAAAAAGCTAGCGGTGCTAGTGCAACCAATGACCGTATGCTTTTGGTATAAAATAAAACTACTCCTAAAAAAATAAACGAGCGTGCCTTTGGCATACTTCAGACTGTAGACAAAGTCAAAACCTTGAAGGATTCTCCCTTGAACCCTTATAAAATCGCATAGGTATGCGGTTTTAATGAAAGTTTTTGGTCTCGCTTTTTCAAAAAAGCGAGTGGGTTTGGGCAAAGCCCAAGGTTTGTCTGCGTTCTGAGCGTGCCTTGGTACGCTTTATTATTTTCCATACATTATAAAAAGGCCGCCGACAACGCCGACAGCCTATGATTTATTCTTTTTACAATTCTCTCCTGCCCTCTAATGCCCGAGAAAGGGTAATTTCATCCACATATTCCAAATCTCCGCCCACAGGCACACCATTGGCAATACGGGTGACCTTTACTCCCAAAGGCTTTAGCAATCGGCCAAGATACATTGCCGTAGCTTCCCCCTCCACATTGGGATTGGTAGCCAAAATAACCTCATCTACCTCTTGTTGTTGTAACCGAAGAAGTAATTCACGGATTTTAATATCCTGCGGCTCTACGCCTGCCATGGGAGAGATTGCTCCATGCAAAACATGGTACACTCCCTGATACTGCCTAGTACGTTCATATGCAGCCATATCTCTGGGGCTTTCCACAACCATTATAGTGGCCGAGTCCCGCCTATCATCACTGCATACAGGGCAAATATCCTCATCGGTTAGATTACAGCAAATACTGCAATATTTAATATTTTCTCTGGCATCCACCATGGCTTCCGCCAAAGAGCGAACCTTCTCCTTTGGCATATGAATCATATGAAATGCAATACGCTGGGCAGATTTTCCGCCGATTCCCGGTAAAGATGCCAGTTCTTCTATCAGCCTTGTGACAGACTGACCATAATAATTCATAGCACATCCTCCGCTATTTTCTAATTAGAACAAACCGCCCATACCGCCGGTATATTTCGCCATTTCATTGGCATACATTTCATCTGCCTGACGCACAGCCTCATTTACAGCAGAAAGCACCAAGTCCTCCAGCATTTCCACATCATCTGGGTCTACCACTTCAGGGTTAATTTTAATTTCTTTCAGTTCCTTTTTTCCTGTAATGGTTACTTTAATTGCACCACCGCCACTGGTAATCTCCAGTGTTTTTTCTGCCAGGGCCTCCTGTGCCTCCAACATTTGCTTTTGCATCTTTTGTGCTTGTTTCATTAAGTTATTCATATTCATGCCGCCTAGGTTACCCATGCCGCCAAATCCCTTTGCCATTATCTTTCTACCTCCTATATTTTCACGGATTTACTTTATTATTGTACCCGAAACCGCCCTTTCAGACAACCGTTTTTACAGATTTTGGTTCATATTTATTCCTGAAACTCCGCTTCGGGGAAATAACTTCCCAATAAACTTTCAAATTCTGAGTCTTCCTGCATTTTTTCGGGGCTTCCATAGGTGGTTTCGTACCACATGGTGTAATCCTCTTTAGAGATGGTTCGGAGAGAAAATTCCTTCCCAAGTGTTTTCTCCATTGCTTGGGATACTTCGTCTATTTGCTTTTCTATCATATCTTTTAAAGCGGGATAATCGCATACCAAATATAAATTGGAATCCTCTTCCCCCTTTACTTTTAACTCCACACGGTCTAGTTTATTTCTGAGTAATATATCATCAATACTTTCTTTGATACCTTCCCAACTATCTATAGCCGCTTTCTGGTCCTCTTTTAATGCAGGAGGCTTTCTTTTGGGCTTTGGTTTTTCCGCAGCTTCTGCCTTTGGCACAGAAGAAACCACCTGTATCACGGTTTTTTCTTGAATCTTCTGCTCCAACTGGCTAAGGCGAGCGGCAATACTATCATAGCTTGCCTCCACCACAGTGGAACAAAGGCGAATCAGTTGTGTTTCAAGCAATATTCTCTCATTGGAAACATATTTCATCTCACCTTGCAATTTGGAAAAATCCTGTATCCAAAAAATAAGCTGTTCTGGGGTGAATTTTTGTGCTTGGTTTTTCAATCTTTCTTTTGTTTCTTGGGGCATATCCAAAATAAGCTCTGGGTTTGGTATGGTAGCCGCCACCAAAAGATTACGATAATGCGCAATCAATTCCAATACAAACTGCCCTATATCCTTACCCTGTATCAGAAGTTTTTCCACCATTTCCATGCACGCCGCTGTATTTCGCTCTCCAATGGCATCCGCCATGGAAAAAAATACTTCATCATCCACAGAACCTACAATATCCAAAACCTTTTCTAACGTCAGCCTTTCTCCGCTATAAAATGCAATGCACTGGTCCAATATACTTAATGCATCTCGCATAGAGCCATCGCCCAATCTGGAAATATAGCGGATGGCTTCTTTATCTGCCAAAACCCCTTCTTGCTCCAAATATTGCTCCAATGTTTCCATAATACACTCTGTGGTAATGCGGTGAAAATCAAAACGCTGACATCGAGATAAAATAGTTGGGGGAATTTTTTGAGGGTCAGTAGTTGCCAATAAAAACATTACATAGGCAGGAGGTTCCTCCAATGTTTTGAGCAAGGCATTGAAGGCTCCTGTAGAAAGCATATGCACCTCATCAATGATATACACCTTATACTTTCCCTCGGCAGGGGGGTACTTCACTTCCTCCCGAATCTCCCGTATGTTATCCACACCGTTATTGGAAGCAGCATCAATTTCAATCACGTTCATGCTTCTGCCTTCCAGTGCAGCATTACACATTTCGCATTGATTGCAAGGCTCTCCGTCTATGGGAGAAAGGCAATTTACTGCCCTTGCAAAAATCTTGGCGGCGGAGGTTTTTCCCGTTCCTCGTGTTCCGCAAAACAAATAGGCATGGGAAACCCGCCCTGTTTTCAACTGGTTTTGTAACGTGCGGACAATATGCTCCTGCCCCACCATATCATGAAAGCACAAAGGCCGATATTTTCTGTATAATGCAGTATAATTCATGAAAATGCCTCCTATCGCCGCTTCTTAACTCTCTATAAAAAGAAAAACTGATTCAGGATATCCCCCAAATCAGTTCTGCAAATCATATGATTAGAAATCCGTGCACCTGTTTTTGTGATGGTTTCCTATGCGTTACTTCTCTCATCGACTCAGACCAAGCACCCCTGCGGCACACAGAAGTGCCTACTTAGTGCTGCTGCCTTCCGACCCTGACACGATTCATAAGTTTCTGTTGCACAGGACTCAGCCCTCAACACCGACTTAAAAAGGCAGGCCATAAAAAACACATCCCTAGAACAGGCATCACCCCTACTATAGCGGATTGTAGGTACAGGGCGCCGCTACCTCCCCGGCTAGCACGGAAATTTTGTCAAAAGGATGTTCCTTGCTTACAAAGGCAAGGAAAGCTCCTCATTGGAGCATATCCAGTATACCTGTTTTTTAAATATCTGTCAATATTTCTTGTAGCATCAGTTTTATTTCCCAAAATTCCTTAATTTTTCAAGAAATGCATCTACCATGGCTTCTTCCGTTGCCCATGAGGTGCATAAACGCACAGCGTCTTTTGTTGCATCTATTTCTTCCCAATAGGTTACAGAAAAATCCTCTTGTATATAGCTTAAAACCTCTTTAGGAAATATAGGGAATATCTGATTGGTAGGAGATTCCACCAAGAAAGAATACCCTAACTCAGAAATACCTTTTTCCAATTTTCTTGCCATAGCATTGGCGTGCTTTGCCAAATCAAAGTATAACGTATCTCGGAACAACTCTCCAAACTGGATACCCAGTAGGCGTCCCTTGGCAAGCATACCGCCTTTTTGCTTTAAAATATAACGAAAATCCTTATTCAGTGCAGGATTATTGATAACCAATGCCTCACCGAATAATGCACCCATCTTGGTACCGCCAATATAAAATGCATCTGTAAGCCTTGCCAAATCCTGCAAAGTAACATCATTGCCCTCTGCCGTTAAAGCACAGCCCAATCTTGCCCCATCTAAGAACAGAGGTATCCCATACTTACGGCAAACTGCCTGTAATTTTTCAAGCTCTGCTTTATGGTAGATGGTTCCCACTTCTGTAGGGCTTGAAATGTATACCATTCCCGGCTGAACCATATGCTCTGCACTATTATCATTATAATGTGCCTGAATGCAGCTTTCCACTGCCTCTGCTGTCATTTTTCCGTCCTTTGAGGGAACGACCAAAACCTTATGGCCTGTTGCCTCCACTGCACCAGATTCAT
>JAAYQI010000244.1 GCA_012519385.1 Candidatus Epulonipiscium sp. | reverse complement strand
TATGTTACACCGTCATTCAAAAAATTAAATAGAGTTTCCCTTGGTGAACTCCAGCCCAAAGGGCGCATTGGAAGTTATTATACTTTGCATTATGCTTCATTAATTTTAGAGTTTTCCGTATTTAATTTTTTGACTTATGTAACACATGTATTGTAATCCTACAAAAATGGGGCAAAACGTGGAATGATATATATTGACATAAGTCACAAGGTGTGTTAAAATGTCAAAGTGTGTTTAGCCGCACGGAGGGGCCACAAATTCGGAGAAGTTCCGATGCCGTATCCGGCGAGTATATTGCGAGGAGGTGTACGTGTGTACGCAATTATTGAAACTGGTGGAAAACAGTATAAAGTAGCAGAAGGCGATATCATTACTGTAGAAAAATTAGGTGTTGAGGCTGGTCAAGAGTATGCTTTTGATAAGGTTTTAGTTTTAGCAAAAGATGATGACATTACAGTTGGCGCTCCTTATGTTGCTGGTGCAAAAGTATCTGCATCCGTTATCGGTGATGGTAAGGCGAAAAAAGTTGTGGTTTACAAATATAAATCCAAAAAAGGATTCCACAAGAAAAAAGGCCATAGACAGCCATTCACAAAATTACAGATTCAAAAGATTTCTCTGTAATTGATATGATACAAGCGATAATTTATCGAAATAAAAAGCATCATATTTGCGGTTTTCAGCTTTCTGGTCATGCTGGATATGCTGAAGAAGGACAAGACATTGTTTGTGCCGCAGTTACGGTGCTTACACTAAACACTGTGAATGCATTGGAACAGTTTACCAAAACCGAATTTCAATGTGAAGCGGATGAAAGTCAGGGCGGTTTTCTCTCGGTTTGCTTCCCTAAGATAAAAGAGGGTGCAGAGGATAGAAATGCTCAACTACTTTTAAAAACCATGGTGCTTGGCTTAGAAAATATAGAACAAGAATATGGAAGATACATTACTTTGAATAACAGGGAGGTGTAGTGTATGTTAAGATTAAACCTTCAGTTTTTTGCACATAAAAAAGGTGTTGGTTCTACTCGTAACGGCCGTGACTCCGAGGCAAAAAGACTTGGCGCAAAACGTGCAGACGGTCAGTTTGTTAGAGCTGGCAATATCTTATATACCCAAAGAGGAACTAAGATTCATCCAGGTATCAATGTAGGTAAAGGCGGCAACGATACTTTATTTGCTTTGGTAGATGGTCGTGTAAAATATGAAAGAAAAGGCAGAGATAAAAAACAGGTTTCTGTTTATCCTGTAGAAGTATTAGAAGTTGCAGAATAAGAAATGTAAGGCTTCAAATGACTATCATTTGGAGCCTTGTTTTTGTAATTTTTACAATCTGCATAGGAAAATAGTTTTTTTGATACAATAATGAGATAAAATCTCTATGAAAAGAGGTGACACAAATGTTTGTAGATAGAGTCAAGATTCATATAAAAGGCGGCAACGGCGGCAACGGTATGGTGTCTTTTTATCGAGCAAAGTTTATTACCCATGGAGGCCCTGACGGCGGTGACGGCGGACGTGGCGGTGACGTTATTTTTGTGGGTACAGAAAGTATGAATACATTGGTGGATTTTCGCTACAAAAAAAGCTTTAAAGCTGAAAACGGTGAAGATGGCGGCAAGCTAAACTGCTTTGGAAAAAGCGGAAAAGATATTATCATTAAAGTTCCTGTGGGTACTGTTATCCGTGAGGCACAAAGCGGTAAGATTATGGCGGATATTACAAAACCAGGAGAAGAAAAGATATTGATAAAAGGCGGCAGAGGCGGACGTGGAAACCAACATTTCGCAACCCCTACCAGACAGGCGCCAAGATATGCAGAGCGTGGCCAAATTGCCAAGGAATATGATGTAATATTAGAGTTAAAACTGATTGCAGACGTTGGTTTAATCGGTTTTCCTAATGTGGGAAAATCCACTTTGCTTTCTATGGTAACCAACGCAAACCCTAAAATTGCCAACTACCATTTTACAACACTTTCTCCGAACCTTGGTGTGGTGAGAGATCGTTACGGTTCTGATTTTGTAATGGCGGATATTCCAGGATTGGTGGAAGGAGCTAGCGAAGGTGTTGGCTTGGGGCATGAATTTTTACGTCATGTGGAGCGTACTAAGGTATTCATTCATGTTGTGGATGCGGCAGCCTTGGAAGGCGGCGACCCTGTAGAAAATGTGGAAAAAATCAATCGTGAGTTGGAAGAATACAATCCTGAACTGGCAAAACGCCCTCAAGTAATTGCGGCAAACAAAACAGATATTCCTGAAGCCATGGAGCACGTACAACGGCTAAAAGAAGCCTACGAACCCATAGGGATACCAGTATTTCCTATTTCTGCGGCAACCAATACAGGCTTAGACGAAGTTTTAAAAGCGGTATCTGATATCTTGAAAAATTATCCTGAAGATATTGTTTTTGCTGAGGAATATGAAGAATATGAAGAAGTGGAAATTGACAAAGAGCCATTTACCATTGAAGTATATGATGATAATTATTATGTGGTAACAGGAGTTGGTGTGGAAAAAATGATTGGCTATACCAACATCGACACAGAAAAAGGTTTTGCATTTTTCCAGAAATATCTTAGAGAAAAAGGAATCATTGAAGCCTTGGAAGAAAAGGGCATTCAAGAAGGAGATACTGTTAAAATTTACGGCTTAGAATTTGATTATTTTAAATAATTTTCACCCCAAAAAAGAGGATGCTTTTTGCACTTGAGAAGCAACCTCTTTTTTTTTGTCGAAAGAAATAGTACAATGGAGGTAGGAAATGAAAATGAGAATAGAAACGGAGCAGAATTATGAAAATACAGGACATCATAGAAAGCATACAGCCTTTAGATAAAGTTGCTATGAATGCTGCAAGAAGCTATAACGATAATTTGATTAAACCTTTAGGAAGCCTAGGGCGTTTGGAGGACTTGGCGGTGCAACTGGCAGGCATTACAGGCAGAGTGCAAAATGATATGGGAAAAAAAGCTATTCTTGTTTTTTGTGCAGATAATGGGGTATATGCAGAGGGGGTCAGCACTGCTCCGCAAGAAGTTACTGCTGTGCAGGCTACCAATATGTTATATGGAAAAACTGGAGTTTCTGTATTGGCAAAGCAAGGAAATATTGATTTAAAAGTAGTGGATGTGGGGATTCATACCAGAAAGAAGCTACACCCTCAAATGATTGAGGAAAAAATTGCACTGCAAACAGGAAATATTTTGCATGAGCCTGCCATGACTAAACAACAGCTAGAAGCTGCCATAGAGGTTGGGTTTCGTATGGTAAAAAGCATGAAAGAAGAAGGGTATTCCATTTTAGGCACTGGCGAAATGGGTATCAGTAATACCACCACTGCAACTTCTGTCATTATTGCCCTAACGGGGATTTCACCCAAGGAAGCCGCAGGAAAAGGAGCCGGTCTAACCCGTGAGTTATTATTACATAAAATAGATATATTAGAAAAAATACAAGAAAAACATTATCATGCTTCTATCTCTCCTTTAGAAGTAGTACGAAGAATGGGCGGATTTGATATAGCGGCTATGATGGGGGCATTTATGGGAGGAGCATACTACCATATTCCTATAGTGATAGATGGTGTGGTTTCTATAGCGGCGGCATTGGCTTGTTTTTGCTGTAATCCTCTTATTAAGGACTATATGCTACCTTCTCATCGCTCTGCAGAACCTGCCTATACAATCGCCGCACAAACAATGAAGATAAATCCTTATTTTGAGTTGGATATGAGATTAGGGGAGGGCTCGGGTTGTCCCTTTGCTATGTATTTGGCAGAATCTGCCGCAAAAATTATGGCGGAAATGGCAACCTTCGAAGAAGGAAATGTGGATAAGAAAAATTATATTGATATTCGGGAGGAAGAAAAATGATACTGGTAACAGGAGGATGCCGTAGCGGTAAAAGTGCCTTTGCGGAAGATTTGGTAACAAAATGGGGTCAACGAGTACTTTATATTGCCACAGCCATTGCCTTTGATGATGAAATGAAAAAAAGAGTGGAGTCTCACAAAATCCGCAGACCGAGCCATTGGGATACCTATGAGGGCTATCTGGATTTACCCCACGTGATAGAGGAAAAGGCAGAACAGTATGATGGTTTTTTATTGGACTGTATTACTATTTGGATTACCAATTTG